>JAOASB010000046.1 GCA_025210375.1 Maledivibacter sp.
AAATCATATATAGTTAATATGAATGGCAATTCCTATAGACTAAAAGAAACAAAGCTTTGGCTTCAAAATCAATAATTTTTTTTACTCCCCTAGGGGAAAGTTTAATTAGAAATTAGGGGAATTTTCAATTGACAAATACAAAAACCTCAGTATTTAGAATTGGAGAGAAAAATAATGTTACTACAGTAATCCATATTATAAATTTACGAAATAATTTATCCATATATGTTGACCTCCTTTGATTTCATAATATTTTCTACATTAATTTACTTTACTGTTAATAATTCGTTATTTTTAATTATTTTCCTTTTTTTATTTTAGACAATAGAGCAAATTGCATAATTACTTATTACAAAAACTATCTACTATATATAGTTTTAAAATCTCCAAACCTATACCATATATATTATGCAATTCTGCCAAGTCAGAGTTATGCAATTTCCTAAATAGAGAAATATGCACCTAGAAACAAAGAAATAATTGTTCTGATAAAAATTATTTGGAAGAAATTACTTTTTTCTTGAAAATCAAACAAGTAATATTGTAAAATAAAGTTAATACTATTAATTTATCTACATGGGAATTCAAAAATATTTGAACATATATAAGTTTGATTATATGAATTCTTAAAAGTTGAAAGGGGCCGCTAATGATGAATAGAAACAATAGAATGTTTTGTACTATTTTATTAACTTTATTTTTAATTTGTACATATTTGTCTGTAAATGTTGAACATGCTTATGCAGTAAGTGTTACATTCAATGTATTATTTAATGGACACTTAGTAAGTACCTATACACCTTCTGCAATAGTAAATAAAACCACTGCTACTGTCCCACTCAGATCTATTTGTGACTTATTAGATGCTAAAGTAGAATGGAATGAAGATACTAAAAATATTATAGTGAGCAAAGAAGATACTAAAATTACTTTGCAAACTGGTAGCAATATTGCAAAAATCAATGACAAAGAGGTAGAATTAGATGTTGAGATAGTGACGCTATTTGAGAGAACGCTGGTACCAGTACATTTCATATGTGAGAATTTAGGTGCCAATGTAACCATAGATGAAGAAACTAAAACTATAATGATTCAAACATTAGAAACAGATGATAAGCAAGATTATAGTAAGGAGCAATTGAAATGGGGGCTATCAACTAATGCTATACTAGTTAAAATGAATAATGGGAAATATGATTTAATTGGTATGGAAGAGCCTACTGAGTATAATATTGAAAAAACAAAAAGATCTTTAAGCGAAAGTTGGGACATAAACAGTAGAAAAGATGCATTAAGTAGCATCAAATGGTTAAAAGAAGCAGGGCATAGGAAAATCTACAATAAAAAGGTACTATATGTAACACAAGCAACAGAGGAAGAATATAATAGTTTACTCAATAAATTAGATGGAGAAGAAATTGAAGAATATAAATTTGTAAAGGAATATTACAAAGAAATTGGAAATAAGAGTTTAATTGCATGGGATTATTGTAGATTAGTACATATTGCAGGTTGCTGTTATAAAATTGGGTACTTAGAATATGATGAGGCTGTAAAAGAAATTATGGATGCAGCTATAATACTCCAAAAAACATTTTCATCATGGGATGAAATGAGTGGAAATTATGCATTGGGAAGATATTTTTGGGGAGGAGAAGACTGCTATAGAGAAGCAATTATATTTAAAGACTGGCTCTTGGTAAATGAAAAAAGCCCATGGACTAAAATAGATTGGAATTTACCGTTAAAATAAAGATTACCACTTCGATAGTTCTGCTGACTCAATTTTGAATGACAAAACTAATTGTTTTAGTATATAAAAGAAAATATATAATGATAAAATTCAAACGCTCATAGAGGATAATTATTCTATGAGTGTTTTTGTTTAAATAGGGGTCGGGGTCAGGGTTGAAAAGTTGAATTAATATCATATTAATTCAACTTTTCAACCCTAACCCTCTTTTCTCTTAAATGAATCACTTAATTTCACTTTAAAATTACATTGATATTGACATTCATTATCAACAATGCTACACTTATCAAGAACGATGTTTTTGATGTTAACACGATATGTCGAAAGGAGAAATTATGGCTGTTAAAGACCAACGATTAAATCCTCTGATTTTAGAGAGTGCAAAACAGGTATTTTTTGAAAAAGGCTTTAATAATGCTACATTAAGGGATATTGCTAAAAGAGCAAATGTTGCCACGGGGGCAATCTATACTCGCTATAAAGGGAAAGAAGAACTTTTTGAAGCCATGGTTAAACCTGCACTTGATATTATTGAACGTACCAATATCAAGATGTATGAGCTTAACATAGAACGTAAAGAAAATAATAATATGAAGTACAATGCAGAGAATGGATTTGATTATCTTAAGACCTGGATAGATGTTTTTTATTCTGAATATGACGCCATGAAAATGCTTTTGTGCAAAGCAAAGGGGAGTAATTATTCTAATTATCTTCATAATTTCACTGAAAAAAATGCAGAACTTACATTTTCATTTATTGAAGAATTAAAGAAAAGGGGGATGAGCAACAATGATATGACCTACAAGGAGCTTCATATATTATTAACATCCTATTGGACTACTTTGTTTGAAGTTATCATCCATGATTTTAGTTATGAGGAAGCAATTGAATTCGCGAAAAAGATTAATATATTCTTCAATTGGAAGGATATACTGGATTTTTATAGATAGAGCAAATTGCATAATTACTTTCTATAAAAACCATCTACTACATGTAGTTTTAAAATCCTCAAATCTATACCATCAAATATGCTTATATCTTAAGCAATTAAATCAAGGATGATATTCGTATATGCAATTGTGCCAAGTAAGAGTTATGCAATTTCCTCGATAGATGATTGAATTTAATTGAAGTAGTTGGAAATGACCATGATCTGGCTTTTATGGGGGCTATATAAGACATGGGATAAAATTTTGAATTTAGAAATTTGATAGGAGGAGAATATGATTAAAAACTATCCAAAGAATCTAAGTGAATTAATATCACCAATAAAAACACAGGCAATTGTCACAGTTATTCTATCTGTTTTGGGTTCCCTATCATTAGTAATAGGGCCTATTGCCATAACCATAGCCGTAAGCAATATAATGCTTGGTGATACAAATCGTTTTTTATTGTGGATAATAATTGCAGGACTAGGTATATTGCTTAGGCAAATTCTACATATGGCAAGCCTAGGTTATGCACATATTGTTGAAGCAAAATTTAGATATTATTTAAGAAAAGATTTTGCAGAAAAACTTAGCAGATTACCCCTGGGCTTCTTTACTACCACATCATCGGGTGCAATAAGGAAGCTCATATCCGACGATACAATCAAAATCCATACAATAATTGCCCATGGATTTAGCGAAGTAGCTTCTGCCATAAGCCTGCCTATTGGTTGTGTCATCGTGATGCTTTTTTTTGAATGGCGTACAGCCCTCATGGTTATAAGTGTGATTTTCACCATTTTAATTATAGGTATGATATGGATGGCAAAAAAAAGCCGCTCAGGGCAAGACATCAATTCAAGATACGAACAAGCACAAAGAGAAATGTCCCATGCCGCTATAGAGATGGTAGACGGGATCAAGGAAATAAAAAACTTTGGATTGGCGAATTCCTTGTTTGCACGTTTTGAGAATGCCGTAAGCAGATTTTCAAACACTTCCTATGAATGGCTTAGTGGTGGATCAAAGCCTATGGCGTTCATGATGTCCGCGATTCAACCCGCCGTAATTGTCTTTTTTACCCTTGTTGTATGTATATTTTCCATTGGAAAAGGTTGGCTTTCTCCAGAAGAAACAATTTTGTTTTTACTTTTATCCATGGCTTTACCAACATCATTTATAACTCTAATGCAGATTGGTAATCATATCAGGGACGGTAAGCATTCCCTAGATACACTCCTTGAATTATATGCAAAGGCCGACCAAATTTATAAGGAAAATCCTAAAAAATTAGTTCTAGGTGATATTGAATTTAATAATGTATCCTTTAGCTATGAAAAAGGAAATCAAGTTCTAAAAAATATAAATTGTATAATTCCAAAGGGTAAAATCACTGCCCTTGTGGGACCTTCCGGTGGGGGGAAAACGACTATGGCAAGGCTTATTGCACGCTTTTGGGATGTGGAATCCGGTAGGCTCAGTATAGGTGGTGTAAATATTAAAAATGTAGCAGAAAAAGATTTGTTAGCTGCCATTTCATTAGTCTTTCAAGATATATCATTAATGCAAGGAAGTATAGCAGACAATATTGCTTTATCGAAGCCTAATGCAAGGAAAGAGGAAATAGAAAATGCGGCAAAGGCGGCGTTTATACATGATAGGATCATGGAGCTGCCAAATGCTTATAACTCGGTAATAGGTGAGGATAATGTAGTCTTATCCGGGGGAGAACGCCAAAGACTTACCATTGCCAGGGCATTTTTAGCAGATACACCTATTGTGATATTGGATGAGGCTACTGCCCAAGCAGACGCACAGTCGGAAGCTGAAATCAAAAAAGCCCTTAGTTCACTAGGTAAAGATAAAACTGTGGTTATTATTGCCCATAGGCTTCAAAGCATAGTAAATGCCCATCAGATTTTAGTTATAGGGGACGGTGAAATAAAACAGGTGGGGAAACATGATGAATTAGCTAATTCCACTGGAATTTATCAAAATATGTGGCAGGCACAAAACCATATTGGAGGTGAAAATTAATGGATATTTTTAATCGTGACCCAAAAACACGGAAGAGGTTTTTAATACTAAAACTTTTATTTATAGCAAGTGGATTATTGCAAGGTTTATCAATAGCCTTTACCATACCCCTATTTAAAGACTTGTTCTTAGGGAATTATAATAGAATGTGGTTATGGACTTTTATAGTAGGAATCACCGCATTGTCTTGCTTTATTTTCCGTTTTATGGCAACAAATATTGGAAATAGTATGGCAATATGGGAGGTTTGCGATAACCAAATACATAGGATAGGAAGTGCCATTACAAAGCTTCCCCTAGGGTGGTTTGACGCTTCTTCAAAGGGTAAAATTTCTAAAGCCATCTCAACGGATATAAATACACTATCCCATTATCCTTCAATTGTGCTTCCAGAAATTTTAACCTTGATATCCGCTTCACTTGTAATAGGTATTGCCCTTACACTTATATCTTGGAAAATAGGAGTAGTTACACTTATTATGGGGATATTCTTAAAGTACTTTTGGGAATTAAACCTTCGATCCCTTGATAAAATTGAAAAAGAGATAGCAAAGGCAAATCAAAAAATGGAGTCTACCATTGTTGAATTTGCACAGCTGCAACCAGTTTTAAGGGCAGCTGGGGCTTTGGTAGGTGGCTGGGATAGGCTCGACAAATCCCTTGAAGATGATAAAAAAGGTTCACTTACTTTTTTAAAAAGTCAATCTTCAACATCGTCTAAATACATGGCCGTTGCCCATATAGGATCATTGTTAATTCTCATTATAGCAGCCATAGAACTTAGTTCAGGTAATATAGAAATATATACCTTCATAGGTATAACAATAGCAATGATAAGCTTCTCAAATCCACTGGCAGGGCTTCTACCCTACGGCTCGGAAATTTATAAATCCTTATCTGCATTAAATAGAATAGATTCTATTGTTAATGCAGAAAAATTATCTGAATCTAAGAATCCTGTAAAAATACAAAGGGATGTGGAAAATGATTGTAAAACCAGTGGCTATGAGATTGAATTTAAAAATGTGAATTTTAGTTATGTAGAGGGTATACAGGTTTTAAAAAATATTAATATTTCAATTCCCCCTGGAAGTATGACAGCTTTAGTGGGGCCATCGGGTAGTGGTAAATCAACTGTGAACAGACTTATAGCACGATTTTGGGATGTAGACAGTGGAAGCATATTAATAAATGGGGAGGATGTTAGAAATATAGACCCCGAAGATTTAATGGGGGCAATATCTATGGTATTTCAAGAGGTATACTTATTTAATACCACCATTAAAGAAAATATAGCCATGGCAAAGCCTAATGCAACCATGGCGGAAATTGAATCCGCCGCTAAAAGGGCAAGATTAGATGAAGTAATAGATAGGCTTCCCAATGGCTGGAATACCATTGTAGGCGAAGGCGGAAGCTCTTTATCCGGTGGAGAACAGCAAAGAGTAAGTATTGCAAGGGCTTTTTTAAAGGATTCCCCCATTCTATTGCTAGATGAAATTACATCGGCATTAGATGGTACAAATGAGGCAATAATAACAAAATCCCTAGAAGAATTAGCTAAAAATCGTACGGTTGTGGTGATAGCCCACAGGCTTTCATCTATAAAAAAAGCCGATGCCATCGTTGTAATAGATAAAGGCGAAATAACAGGATATGGTACCCATGATGAGCTTCTAAAAGAAAATCATAGATATTCTGAGCTTTGGAAGGCGTTGATAACCAGTGAAGAATGGCATGTATAGTGTAATATTGTAAATAAAGGAAATTGCATAACTCTTGCTTGGTTAAACCTTCAAGAACATATAAAAATTCTAATGTTCCCGTGAGGCGTCCATGCCTACGGGCCTAAGAACTGACGTACTGTCATTTCTACGAATTTTTATATGTTCTTTCAGATAGTTTTCTTGAAGTCATTCTCTTTTCTTTTTATTAATTTTCTTAGTCACATCTCTATATTATCTTTTCAGAATACCATATCCACCATATATTGGTTTGATTTCACTTATAGTAATAACAACATTATCTTGATATGACCTAACAATATCGATAAATTCCTTTGACCTTTTACGCTTGATATGGGAGATTAAAACATTACGGCGATAGTTCATACCCTCACCTTGAAGGAGAGTTACACCGAAACCATGCTGTCTAATGTTATCCACTAATTCTCCTCCATGCTCTTCTTTTACTATAATTTCAACTCTTGCGGTACCAATACCTATTTTCTCCTCTACCATAGATCCTATATAATTTCCTAATGCAAAACCTAATGCATATATAAATACTTTTATAGGATCGTTACTAACATCAACCAATACAGTAGAAACCAATATTACCCATATAATTACCTCTACAAAACCAATAACAGCTCCCTTCAATCTTTCACCCTTCGTAATTAATACAATTCTTGTCGTTGACAGTGTGATCTCAAAAATCTTTACTATAAGAATAAGTAAATATATCACGTTCATTCTCCTTTTCAAAAAATATAAATTAATTATCTAACTGGAATATCTATATGGAATTTCTTCAATCATTTTAAGAAATCCATAATTAGAAATTTGATACTAATTAACATATATTATAGTTGTTAAATTTCACTTGTCAATATATTTTATTTGTTAAATTAATTATGGTAATTAAAGAACCATTACCACCTTTCTTTCCATGACAAAGCTATCTTTAAATAATATGGAAATTGAATCATATATTTCTAAAAAATAAGGGATTTTATATGGGAGGGAGAACCATGACCTTTATCAATATTTGGAGTATGTAGCTAATTCAGTGAATTTGTCCTTTATACACATCTTAATTCATTCAAATTCAAGGGTCTTAGGCGTGGGATAAGGGCAGCTACGTTTATTCCCTTTTTGTTCCTTTTTTTACATACATAGCTGTGCTAATATTATATTGTAAAGTTTTAACCTATATATTTTGCTTAAATAGTTCCGGAAAATATCCGATATTGTGCCGATATTCCATGGAGATATGTAATATAATTTAAAATAGCAAAAGGTAGATAAAGAATCTCGGAGTAGAAGTGCTTGCTCTGGGATTTTTTTATGGAAATATAAAAAAAAAATTAAAACTGCCGAAAAAGTGCCGGAAGTATGCCGGTTTCCGACAAATTTATATACTATACTTTAGGATGTGAGATATTATTACAAAATATGCAATTCGTAACTTAAAAGTAATTATATTTGATATCCTTTCTTGCTTATAGAGATTTCAGTCAAGACTTTAACTGGCACTCTCTATAGTGGTACCAATAAATAATACAGGGGGAATCATCAATGAATAATTCTAGTTTAAGAGTAGAAAGTAAAAAATCGGCAGTGAAAAAAATTAATATTAAAGAAGTAGAGAAAATACTTAAAAATATTAAGGAGTATAAGGCTAAAATAAATGAGATTGAACTTGAGATCGCAGATCTTGAGGATTTACAAAGTATAGGACTGAAGGGGATTAATTATGATAATTTGATAAAAACAAATAATCTATTCTCAAAAACAGAGCTTCAAGCAATAAAGGATTTAGAGATTCAACAAACAATGGATTTACTTAGGTACAAAAAACGTCATCTTCAAAGATTTTTAAAAAAAATTCAAAGTGCAATTGATAGCTTAACGGATTTAGAGAAACAAATAATTGAGATGAAATACATTGAAAATAAGATTTGGCGTTTTGTTACCTTTGAAGTAAATATAGAGGAAAGGCAGTGTAGGGTGATAAAGAAAAGAGCCATAGATAAGATATGCAGACTAATAATAGATACAGATATTATTGGTTTGAATAAACTCTAAAGACATAATTTTAAAATAGCCGATTTTAATAAACTTACTTTGATTGGATTTATCATGATATTCGTGGCGTTGCACGTTAAAAACGTAATCTATTATCTTAATTAAGATGTAGAAACAAATGCTTCAATTAGTAGACTACACAGGAAACAGCCCATGGGAAATTGGAAAATCGAAATACACTATAAAACATATTAAAAATTGGAGGGAAAATAATGACTACAAAAGCACAAAGTAAAATAGCTGATCCAGGTAATAAATATCTAGGAGCAGGAGCAGTATATTTCAATTTTGGAGAATCAGATGAGATGATTATAGGTGCCACAAAGGGTGGCTCAAGCTTTAATGCCAACAGAGAGTTCATGAGCGTTGAGCAGGATGGTGCATATGGAGAAGTAAAGGGATTGAGAAGAAAGATCAAGGTCAGTCCACAGTTATTAGTAAATACACTGGAGCTGCATAAGGACAATATCACGAAATTCTTTGGTGGCACTGATTTAGAGGATTCCAATGAGAAATACTATAGTATCACCGAAAGAATAAATCTAAAGGACGAAGACTATATCAAAAACGTTGCCTTTGTTGGAGAAAACCAAAGGGGAGAAGACATGGTAATCATTCTCCATAATGCCCTAGGGGATGGCAATATTGAGATGGCTATTGAACATGAGAGTGACATAGTTCCCCAGGTTCAATTCACAGCCCACTATGACCCACAAAATCCTAAAAAAGCACCATATGAAATTAGACTTCCAAAACATAAAGCCTAAACTAAGAACCATGGGAAATAATCCTGCCCATGGTTTCAGATTGTTGACAAAGTCAACAAGATGACAGGCTGCCTAACAAACTGAAGTTCGAGGCGTGCTGAAAGCGAGAGACCGCAGCGTATATACACATACGTAAGGGTTCTTGCTTGAAGCAACAACGAAGAAATTCAGGTTTGTTAGGCAGCCTGAAACCATGGGAATGATTACTTCCTATGGTTTTTATATATCATCTCAGCTTGACAAAGTGCATATGCACTTTTGTTTATGAAAGAAGGTGACTAAGTGAATGAGCTGAAAAGTATGGAAAATTTCATTAATAAATCTGGAGAACTACAGAAAAAACTTAGTGAAATGGCTCCTAAAATAGAAAAAGTAAGAACAAAGATGATAAATATGGGAAAAAGTATTTCTACAATAGCAGACAAGATGATGGGGGTTTCAAAAAAGATATATCCATTTATAAATATAGGCTTGAAGATAGTAAATGTATATCTATCGGTAAATAAGATGATGAATAAAGCCAGTACAGCCGTGGCTAATGTATCCAATGGGATGTCATCCATGGCAGGAAAAATAAAGGGTTCCATAACCTCATTAATGGGTGGGGTGATAAATTCTGTTTCTTCAATGGTGAGTCTAGCAAATAAGACTGCCGAGGCAGCCAAGGGAATAGATAAAATGAGCCAAACCACAGGGCTGTCCACCACAAGACTCCAGGAGCTTAAATATGCAGCCAGCCAAACGGGGGTAGATTTTAGCTGTATTCAGCAATCCGCTGGAGCGTTGTCCCAAACCATGGAGCAGGCAGCCAATGGTGGAACACAGCAGGTAGAAGCCTTTAATGCACTGGGTATATCTCTATTAGACAATAATGAAAAGATGTTGAGTACCGACGAGGTATATAATCAAACCCTGATGAAACTAGCCGCCATGGGGGATGAAACCGAGAGAAACGCCCTTGGAACCCAGATATTTGGAGAGGGCTTTACCAATATGATTCCAATGCTGGATGCAGGAGCAGAGGGTATACAAAGGTACTCTGAGCAAGCAAATCAATTTGGACTAGTCATGGGGGAAGAGGCAATAGATGCAAATCTACAATTCTCAAATTCCATGGGTACAATAGCCTCAATAGTCGATGGATTGAAGCAGCGTTTTGCCACGGCACTACTACCTATCATCCAATTGTTCCTGGACTGGGTAATAAACAATATGCCCACAATACAGGGAATTTTCAATGGGGTATTTGAATTTATAAATACTGTGGTGGGCAAGGTAGTCACATTGTTTAAAGAAAACTTCATGCCTGTATTGACGATTTTACTACAATGGCTTAGTGAAAATTTCCCGGCTATACAGGGGTTTTTTACCACGGTATTCAACGTGATATGGGAAGTAATCAGTAAGGTATTCAAAGGATTTAGTGAAAGCCTAATGCCTATATTGATGACCTTTCTAGATTGGCTTATGGAGAATCTACCGGCTATACAGGAATTCTTCATTACAGCCTTCAGTAAGATATGGGAGATAGTACAAAGGGTATTCAAGATATTCCAAGACGATTTACTACCCATATTAGAGACTCTATACAATTGGGTTGAGCCCTTCTTCCCAGTGATTGCTTCTATTATCGAAGAAGCCTTTGGAATAGTCATAAACGTAGTAGAAGGGGTCATTGATATATTTGAAGATGTCATAGAAAGTATAAAACGCGTAATGGATTTTGTAAATTCCATGATAGAAGGGATCAAAAAGGCTTTGGATTGGCTTGGAAGACTGTTATCCAAAAGCAGTAAGCATAGTCACATAACAGTGAAGGGAAAAACTAAAGCCATAATGGATAGGGGAACGAAGAAGCTAGCAAATGGAGGACGGATCATGTCCTCGGGTAGAGTACTTGTTGGTGAAAGAGGTCCAGAAATACTAGACCTACCTAAAAACGCTAGAGTCCTTCCACTGGAACGGGCCGGTGCAAGGGGTATAAATAGATCCATAAACCAAAGCATAACCATAAACAGCCCTACTCCCCTTAGTCCAAGTGAAATAAAGAAAAAGACCCTAGAGGTATCAAGACAATTAGCCATGGAATGGGGTGTATAGCATGGAAAAAATAATCTTTACAAATAGCAATGGACAGTCCATAGAATTTGGAAGTGGAAAGCCCTATATTCTCCAATCTTTGTCGGGGGTAGGGGGTATAGAAACAGAGGTATATATGGAAAAATCACCCTTTCAAGATGGTTCAACCTACTTGGATACGGGATTAAATCCTAGGGTTATATCCCTAGAAGCGGCGATTATAGGAAAGAATGATTCAGATCTATACAATAAGCGTCATAGGCTTCTAAACATCCTAAACCCAAAGCTAGGAAGGGGTAAGCTGACCTATATCTATGACGGAGGAAAAAAAGAGATAGAGTGCATGATAGATGCTTCACCGGTATTTCCGAAGGGCATAGAAAACAAGGGAACTGCCTTTC
>JAOASB010000047.1 GCA_025210375.1 Maledivibacter sp.
TGAGCAAATTGCATAATTACCTTCTACAAAAACTATCTACCATATGTAGTCTAAAATTCTTCAAAGCCATACCATCAAATATGCTTATATCTTAAGCAATTAAATCAAGGATGATATTCGCATATTAGGTTTAGCCAAGTAAGAGTTATGCAATTTCCTCTAGCGGTGATACCGCTATTTTTTTTATCATAATTTCTTTTTTTTCATAACCATTAGCACATGACAAGAGAATATTACATACTATAGTAATTAAGATAAGCATCTTAATATTTTTTTTTGGAGGTATATGGATGAGGAATATTGACCCATTAACAACCATAATTTCTAATGTTGGTGATGATACGCTCTCAATTATTAATATGCCACGCTTATGCGAGGTGCGAAAGATATTCCTCAAAAAATCCTTTGGACCTCATCATGTTGTGGGAGATTTATGTAATAAGTATCTATATATTTCAAATTCATATAATTCTAGTGTGTGTAAATACGATTTGATTCTGGATATGATTATAGATACCGTTTATGTAGGAAGCAATCCATGTCATCTGGTACTTAACAAAAAGAACGGATTACTTTATGTGGCAAATGAGGATTCAAATTCCATTTCTGTGGTAGATGCAAAAAAAATGGTATTGCAAGCACAAATTCCTGTTGGGGAGATGCCCCATGATGTGAAACTTAATTGTGATGGAAGTTTACTTTTTATTTGTAATTTTAAAACAAATACCCTATCTATTATTAATACCATAACTAATGAAAGGGAAAGGAATATCTATGTTAACTCAAACCCTTACCATATGAATCTAAGTAGAGATGGTAAGAAGTTATATATAGTTAACACAAATTATTCTAGTCTTAGAAAGGGAAGCATAACCATACTGAATACTATGAATTTAAAGGTTGAAGATAAAATAGATATAGGAAAGACCCCCATGGATGTCACATGCGGGTTAAATGAAAACTATCTATATATTACAGATATGGAACTGAATGTGGTTTTTGTTTTAGACACAAAGCATAAAAAAATAATTGACAGTATAGAAGTAGGAAAAATGCCCCTTAGTATAAAGTTAGATACTCATAATAAGTATCTTATTTGTACTAATATTGGTGACAATACTATTTCTATTATTGACTTAAAAAGGTTTTATGTTATTAAAAATATAAAAGTAGGCAAAGAGCCTACAGGTATAATATGTATTTAGATATATAACCTATTTAATCTATTAAGAGTTTGATTATTTCTCCATATATATCTTGAGCTTTGTTTTTCCAATTATCACAAATGATCTTGGCCTGTTTGTTAGATACCACATCTAATTTTAGATCAATTAAAGTTATATCGTTTTCTACAACCTTAAGCTCAACTAAGTAATCATTCTTAGATTTTTTCTTGTAGTTAGCAGAAATTTGTGTTTCCTTCAAAATTATTTTTTTTCTTTTATCAATTGATTCATTTAGCTTTTTCAGTAGTTTGTCAGATAGTCTATCCTTAAAATAATTAAGGGTATCTTTTCCCTTTTCAGTAATTAAATAATAATAATGTTCTTCATTTTGAGTATATTCCAATAATGATGTATTCACCAACTCAGATAAAAATTGTTGAAGAACAAAATAATTAAGTAATTCGTTTTCCATAATAAAGTCTGTAATCTGATTATTGGTAATAGCGATTTCAAACTTATCAAAAATATATAAAAGTACTAATTTATTTCTAGCTTCATCCTTACTATTATTATCAAACATATTTTACCACCACACTTTAAGGCTTAAGAATAACAAAAAATTTGCTCGCTTAATAAATTATATCATATTTACTATAATCAATCATATAAAAAATATTATAAATAAAAATACTGAAAAACCCAAGGATTGATATCCCTGGGTTTTTCAGTATTTTTATGGGTGAAATTTATCTTAATATTTATTTTGTTCCGCCAGACATTTGTCTTTCTGCCATTTCAACAAGACGTTTAGTCATATATCCACCAACATAACCGTTTTGTCTAGAAGTCAAAGTTCCTTTATCTATAGTATCATAGTTTGTTAAACCTAATTCATTAGCTATCTCAAGCTTGAAGCTATTAAGTGCAGCTCTAGCCTCAGGTACTACAGCTTTATTACGTGACATTATTTATCCTCCTTTTCTAAATTAATCTGAATTTGAAATTATATTTTTTATGTTGCATTATTAATTTAACCATTTTATATTGAAATTATGTTTACAATTTGATCTTTTATGAATAATTTTTAGCAATATAACATATAAATAATAATTTGACTAAAATATGTATAAAAATTTTAAAACAAAAATTTAAAAAGTATAGTAAAATATAATTGAGGGAATTTTATAATTTTGACTTATCATAGTTATAGGGATTTTAGTATAGACTTTAACTTATACTATGGAAACCCTATATGTATTATTTGGGATTAAGTTTTTGGGGAAGAGTTATGCAATTTCCTCAATTGTATGATACTTATGATTTTATATAAAATCATATTGGAGGAAGATAATGAATTATAGGGAAGAACTGCGAAATATACTTATTGATGCAGGAGCTGTAAAGGTGGGTTTTGGTTATGTTGGAGATGTGTTGCCTGAAAAATTCAAACACCTAAAAACAGGACTATCATTGGCTTTTAGGTTATCGGATCAAATAATTAACGATATTGAAGAAGAACCAACACATAGTTATTTTCATCATTATAGGACTGTGAACTTTAGGATAGATCAGATTATCTTGACAGGTGTTTCAAAACTTCAGGAGTGGGGATTTTTAGCTATGCCAATTGCTGCTTCTCAGTCAGTGAATATAGATGGCAATAAATATAGAGGAGTATTTCCCCATAGGACGGCTGCTACAAGGGCTGGTATTGGGTGGATAGGTAAAAATGCATGTCTTATAACTGAAGAATTTGGACCTAGAATAAGGTTAGGAACTATACTTACTGATATGGAAGTGATCTATGATAAGCCTATTACTAGTTCGTTATGTGGAGACTGTAATAAGTGTGTTAATATGTGTCCGGCATTAGCCTTAAGGGGGAGTAATTGGTATCCAGGTATAAAACGAGAAGAGTTAATTGATGCCCAAGCATGTAGTGAACATATGTCTAATTATTATAAGCATATTGGTAGAGGTTCTGTTTGTGGTATTTGTATAAAAAATTGTCCAAGGGGATCTAAAGTAATTAAAATTAGATAGTAGGATGGGGCAAAGGTTCAATTTATAATATTGTAAAATTTTTTACCAACATATAAATTGAACCTTGCCATTCAAAATCTATTAAGGCATGAAGTTGTTTATCTTTATGGGGTTTATAGTATAAATTAAAGTTGCTGCTTAAATTCCTATAGAATATATTTATACAGGGCTTACATGTTTAAAGATTAATAAATTTTTATAAACTACTATGGGATATGAACCTATGTTATGTTAGCTTTCTATCCATTTTAACCTTTACATCCTTACGATTACCATGATTATGGGAGCTTTTCAGCTGAGCTTTTTGAGACTTTGCTTCTTTATGCCAATGCCTATCTTCTTCTTTAAATGTTCTTCTACCTAATTCGGTTCTTTTACCTTTTATATTTGTATATTGGCTTCTAATAATTGACAACATCAACACTCCTTTTAATTCAGTTATCGATTAAATTAACCAAATTTCAATTAATATATATTAGGTTAATCATAAAATCAACCCTATATAGAGAGTTCCAAGTAAATCTTAATTTATACATCTCGAAATATCCCATGTCCCTAGGAATTTTTGATATGTGTAAATTAAAGTTTTGACTAGAATCTCTATAATAGTTTTTGAATTTCATACAATTATATTCATGACATAGAGAAAACTAAGGAGGAATTAATTTGAAAAGATTCACAAAACATACTTTAGCAATGATTTTATCAGTTGCTTTATTTACGGGATGTACTACTTCAACCATAAATGTGAATAATTCTGCTCAAGACAATGTTGAAGATAACGAAAATACTGTTGAAGAAATGAAAGATACAGATGGTAATAAAGTTGATGGAAAAGAGCAAAACGAGGCTTCAAGTAATTCGGATTCCTCTGACTCAGTTGATAATGGTGAGGATACTAAAGAGCAACAAGAAAATGAACCTAAGGAAATAGATCTTCAAGAGATTAAACCGAATGAGGTTGGACAAGTTATGGTTGTCATGTATCATGCCCTTGGAGATAAGGAAAAAGATTTTGTAAGGACTAGAGAAAATTTTAGAAAAGATTTAGAACTTCTTTATGAAAAAGGTTATAGATTAATTAGTTTAAATGATTTTGTAAACAATGAGATCAATATAGAGGCGGGAAAAACACCTATAGTATTTACATTTGATGATGGTAATATCACTGATTTTAATATTATAGAGGAAAATGGAGAAAAAAAGATCGATCCAAATTGTGCTGTTGGTATCTTAGAGGATTTTTATAGTAAACATCCAGATTTTGGGCTTGAATCCACATTCTATATATACGGACAAAATCCATTTAGGCAAAAAGACTTGATTGATTACAAACTTAAATATATTGTTGAAAAAGGTATGGATATAGGAAATCATACTTCTGGACATGATAAACTAAGTGTTTTATCATCGGAGGATATACAAAAGTCATTGGCTAAAAATGTAGAATTTATAAAACAATACTTGCCTGATTATGAAGTAAATTCATTAGCATTACCCTATGGAGATAGACCAAAAAGTGAGGATAAGAGAAAATATCTTTATGAAGGTTCATTTGAAGGCATATCATACGAAAATATTGGGGCATTGGCAGTTGGAGCTAATCCAGCACATGCTTCTATTCACAATGAATTTAATTATAGATATATACCTCGTGTTCATGGAAGTTCAGAAAAATGGGGTATTAGATTCTGGCTAGAATATTTTGATAGACATCCAGAAAAAAGATATATAAGTGATGGAGATAAAGATATTGTTACAATACAGGAATCTAAAGTTGATCTAGTGAATAAGGACAAAGTAGGAGATAAAGAATTACGAACATATAAATTAAAGGAGCAGTCTAAATAAAATATAGATAAAGACTACCATCTTGTTGACTTTGTCAACAACCTCGCCCACCTATGGTGGGTTTTTTTATACCCAAAAACTCATAAAAAAAATTATAAAACATATAGAATAATAACAGGGCTAAAGAATAAATTAAATATATACCCAGATTATTCATAGAAAATTTAAAACTCTACTTTGTCCTTTTGTTTCTAAGTCATTCATCAAATTCTTGACCTACCGTCTAGGTATGCCTTCAAATTTGATAAATGCCTTAGAAATCAAAACTACTTGCATATTTTCAAACTCTCCATGAATAATCTGGGGTATAAGACAAATGAGGGGGGAAATCATGAAACTTTTTGTAGTTACTAAAAAAAGTATAATTCTAACTATTATAATTTGTATAATTGTCATATTCTCATTATTATTTTTTAATGATATTAGCTATAGGGTTTTAGAGACCTTGGCACCTGATAAGTTAATTCCTATATATTGTGTTGAAACCCAGGAGAAAAAGGTGGCTATAAGCTTTGATGCTGCTTGGGGGGATAGGTACACTGAAGGTATTTTGGAGACATTAGATAAATATAATGTAAAATCCACCTTCTTCTTAGTAGGTTTTTGGGTAGATAGATATCCCGATATGGTAAAGAAAATTCAAAGGAGGGGCCATGATATAGGAAATCATTCCTCTACTCATCCCCATATGTCAAAGCTTTCTAAGGAGCAGATAGCTAATGAGCTGAATCAAACGGGAGAAAAAATACATAATTTAACGGGAGAAAAACCATATCTATTCCGGCCTCCCTTTGGAGATTATAACAATAACCTAATAAGGACGGCAAAGGAATGCGGGTACTATACTATTCAGTGGGATGTTGATTCCTTAGATTGGAAGGAGCTTGGAGTGGAACCAGTAGTTGATAGAGTAACCAGAAATGTGGAGAATGGGTCAATTGTATTGTTTCATAATAATGCAAAGTATGTTTTAGAATTTTTGCCCCTAGTTATTGAAAAACTACAAAAAGAAGGTTATAAAATAGTACCAATTTCAGAAATTATTATGAAGGATAATTATTATATTGATCATACTGGAATGCAAAAAGAATTAGATGAATCTAAAAATTAATATAATTAGATAAAAGCAGATGGTTCACAATGACAAATTTCATTCATTTTGAAATACCCTAGGGACAGGTTCAAGGGAGTATATCCTAAGACAGTTCCTTTTTCTTTTTTGAATCTTAAAATGGGGGTCATTAAAGCCTTAAGCTAAAACCTAAGGCTAATGCCTTTAACCATAGGTTTTTGAATAAATACAACAGAATAGAGAAAATATAAGTATACCCAGATTATTATTCATATAGAGATTTCAGTCAAAACTTTAATCTATACATATCAAAAATCCCTAGAAGCATCGGATATTTTGCTATGTATGAATTAAGATTCACCCTAAACTCTCTATAAAATCAAATTCTAAAGGATTTGTTGTTCTTAGTATATCGTCAAAGGAGCTGAAAGGATGAAAAGAGTTAAGTCTATTGGTTTAATCAGAAATAATGATAGTAAGATTATAGGTGACTTAATATTTTCGTTGTTTAAGAATAATGGAATGGAGGTAGGTTTGATAAGTGACGGTTTTATTAGGGTAAATGAAGATTGTAAAAAAAGAAGATTAAATGACCAGAGGGATATTGAAAGATTATTAGGGGATGAGAATTCCTTGGATTATATTATTTTTGACAACCTACAGGAAAAGTCCATGTATGATCTAACAAAACAGTTTGAAATTAACACTTTAATAGATGACGAATTTATGGGAGGTAATAAACAGAACAATAGGATGGTGGAAACAAAAATAAATATATTCAATAATTTGAAAAGAAATGGAATAGCTATTATTAATTCTGATAACAAAACGTTAAATGATTATTTCAGCTGTTTAAAGGACAAAATTATTGTGACCTATGGCCTTAATACAAAATCTACCATAACAGCGTCAAGCCTAGATATTAATGGAACAGTATCATTCAATTGCTGTATCCAAAGGGGTATAACTACCTTCAATGGAAATGAGATCGAGCAAATGGAATTCCCAATAAGAACCATGGCCTATGATGATTTTAATGTATGTGATTTTCTGGCTGCCATAAGTCTAGCTCTCATATACGAAGTATCAATTGACAATATTCAAAATACCATATATAGCCTAGATTATTCATAGAAAATTGATTTCATGATTTGTAGCCATATTAAATTTTTAACTTAAATTTCAAATCTTATGTTCTATTTTACCAAATACTAGAATAAATATATTTGTAGATTGACTAGGTCAATAAAAAATTGACTCTATAACACAAGAAACAAAGAATTCTAAGGAGCGTAAGGGGGCTAGAGGTTTGAGAGTGTTTGAAAATAATACGGCTTCAGTTATTGGTATACCATGTTCTGATCTAGAATTTAGCCATGAGGTATATGGTGAGGGGTTTTATAATTTTAAACTTAAGATACCACGATTGAGTAATTATGAGGATGTTTTGCCCATAACAATTTCTGAAAGATTAATAGTGAATTTGAGTTTTAATGAAGAGAAATACTTTAAAGTGGAAGGTCAGTTAAGGTCTTATAATAAAGTCATAAATGGAAATAACAGACTCATATTGACTATATTTGCTAGAGATGTGGTTGAACAGAAGGAGGAAGATATCACAAATCCCAATCAAATATTTTTGGATGGATATATATGCAAACAACCTATTTATAGAACTACTCCGTTTGGAAGAGAAATCACAGATATGCTTATAGCTGTTAATAGACCATATAGAAAATCCGATTATATTCCTTGTATTGCATGGGGAAGAAACGCAAGATATTCTCAGAAAATGGAGGTTGGAGATCGGATCAAAATCTGGGGCCGAATACAAAGCCGAGTTTATCAGAAAAAACTAGATGAGGAGAGGGTATTAAAGAAGACTGCCTATGAAGTATCTATATCAAAAATGAAAGTTATACCCGATGAAAATAATAGGCTGGAAAATGAATAAGTTACATAAAAAAAATAGACTAGTCATGTTGCGAAGTGATTTTGATTGTTTTCTAGGCACTTGATCCCTTACATACTCACTGTATGTGGGAGATCAAGTAAAGACAAAAACAATTAAAGGAACGAGTAAAATGACTAGTTTATTTTTTGAATATGTCCTATAGTAATAATCTATAACCTGATAGGGGGTTATATTGAAAATAAGTATATGTACCTAATATAAGCCCTGAAAGTTTGAGTTTGCCATTTTAAAGTTTATCTTTATGGGGACACTATAGTCAGCTTTATATGTTAAAATAGAAACAAAACCTTGAAAAAATAGCTAAAAAGAGTAAAATAATAATTGAACCCCATAAAAATGGAGGAAAAAATATGTATTACAAATTTATTGGTGCGTTAATTCTTTTGATTATTTTAACATCTATTCAATACTCGTTAAATAGGGTGGTAGTTTTGTTAAAAGAGATTAAAGAGATTCTTTATAGATTAGATAAGGACAATAGGTCATCGAATTAGTCTAGGGATTTCCTGGGCAATACGGGTCTAAATATCAACAATACCTATACCATTAATGGGGGATATACATACTATAAGTATAGATTTCCAAAAGTTAAACTTAATTTATACTATGAAAATACTATAGGGATTTTAGTATAGACTTTAACTTATACTATGAAAACCCTATATATATAATGAAATTATAGAATGCCAATTAAGATGCAAATTATTGAATCGTGAGGCCAGTTATCTTTATTGATCCATGAAAATGAAATAATATTTAAAATGAGAACTTTACATTCGTAATTCTATATTGTATAATACTACTTGGCTTTAAATTCTTAAATTAGTTTTGTTGAAGTTAATTATGGGATTTGCTTAATTGATATATAGGGTAAGTACTTATGAAATATACAATTAGATTTCATATAGGAGTTTAAGTGAAGCCTTTAATTTAGAACTATTGGAAGTTTTGAGTAATTTGGTAGATATAGATTAAGTTTTACTATCTATAGAGATCCCAGTCAGAACTTTGATTTATATATATCAAAATTCTTCAGAGACATTGGATGCTTTGGCATATATAAATTAACTGTTTAACTGGAATATCTATATTTGAAAAAATCAACGTTTGTTAAAGAAGGGATAAAGATGATTACTACTGTAACTTTAAATCCGGCAATAGACAGATCATATATAATTAATAATTTTCAAGCAGATAATAAATATAGAGTAAATGATGTAACTGTTACAGTGGGAGGAAAAGGAATAAATGTTGCTAAAACTGCATCTATATTAGGGCAACAGATAAATGCAACCGGTTTCCTAGGTGGACTTTCAGGTGAATACATAAAAAGAGAATTAGTAAAAATGGGTATTTCAACATCCTTTATAAATATTGATGGGGAGTCCCGTAATTTTACTGCAATTATAGATCCTATTAACAATACAGAGACTACTGTTAACGAAGAAGGCCCCTTTGTTACAAAGGCTGAACTAACAAGATTTATTAAAGAATATATAAAAATATTGAAATACAGTAAGATAATTATTGCATCCGGTAGCGTTCCAAAGGGAGTACCTAAAACTATTTATAGGGATATGGTAAAAATAGCAAAGGATAATAATGTGATACCAATTATAGATGCATCGGGTAAATTTTTAGAAGAAGTAATAGAAGCAAAGCCATATATGATAAAACCTAATATTAGTGAACTTAGAACTTTAGTTGGATATGATTTGAAAGATGAATTTGAAATAGTTCATGAATCTCGGTATATATGTAAACAGGGAGTCGGAATTGTTGTTATATCTTTAGGAAACGAAGGCGTTATATTTGCGACTAAAGACAGGGTTTTCAAAGCCAAGATTCCTAAAATTGAAACCGTTAATGTAGTTGGATCTGGAGATGCTTTAATTGCAGGTTATGCAACGGCTATGATAGAAAATTATAGCATGGAAGATGCTATTAAATATAGTGTGGCTTGTGGTACAGCAAATGCACTTGAAAAAGAGATTGGATATGTTGATATTAACAATGTTAAGCACTTATATAATAAAGTTGAGCTTTTAAGGGTAGAATAAAAACCCTATTAGCGTTTATGCCGTATAATATAAAGTGATAAAAAACAAACCTTTGACTCAAGGTTTATTTTTTTTGGAGAAAATCTTAAATTGTCTAGTATTTTAATTTCTAATGATTTTCTGTTATAGTAAAATATATAAGAAAAAAGGAATTGTATATATATGGTTGAAAGAAGGAGAGGGCTATGGAACTTATCAATATTTCGTCAAATGTTCAAAGGATAGCTGAGGCAATTGAGAGTGTTATAAATGTCGATGTTACCATAATTGATGATAAACTAAACAGAATAGCTGCAACGGGATTATATATAAAAAATATTGGGAATAAAGTGAGTAAAAACACTGTTATGTCCTATGCATTACATAGGGGAGAAGCTTTTATCATAGAGGATCCAAGACTACATAAGGCATGTGAAAAATGTGAAGCTAAACAGGGCTGTAAAGAATATGCTCAAGTTTGTTGTCCAATAAAGATTAATGGAAGGGTTAAGGGCGTGATAGGTCTTATCGCATTTGATCAGGAACAAAAACGATCAATGGTAACCAATAAGGAAAACCTATTGCAGTTTCTCACAAGGATGGGGGACTTGATTGCTACTAAATTAGTAGAAGAAGAGAAAACTCAGAAGATAAATCTATTAGCCAAGGAATTGGAGGTTTTACTGAATTCGATGGATATGGGGGTTGTGTCTGTGGATATAAATGGTAATATTCTTCATTATAATTCAAAGACAATGGACATCTTCCATATAAAAAACAAAGGAGAAAATCTTAGCCATATTGAAAAGCTTTTAGGAAATCTTGAATTAGAAAAAATAATTAAAACTAAGAAACAAATAAAAAACAAGCAATTTTATTACAATGTGGAGGGCCATAATCTTAGGGGCATATATAATGCAAGTCCCATATTGGTTGAAGGAAAAATCGTTGGAGTAGTTTTAACATTTAGTAAGATGAATGAAATTATAAATGTCGTTAATCAAGTTACTGGAACAAATCTTGAAATGTCCTTTGATGATATTATTGGGGAGAGTTTAAGTATTGACTTAGTTAAAAAATATGCGGATAAAGCCGCAAAAAGTACATCTACAATACTCATTCAAGGTGAAAGTGGGACAGGAAAGGAATTGTTTGCACGGGCTATTCATTTTTCAAGTGATAGAAGGAAATATCCCTTTATACCTATAAATTGTGCTGCTATACCCGAAAATTTATTGGAAAGTGAGCTATTTGGATACGAAGAAGGGGCTTTTACTGGAGCAAAAAAGGGTGGGAAAACAGGAAAGTTTGAATTGGCAAATAAAGGCACTATATTTCTTGATGAAATTGGAGACATGGCACTTCATCTGCAAACCAAGCTTTTAAGAGTACTTCAGGAAAATCTCATTGAGAAGATAGGTGCTAAAGGATTTATACCTATTGATGTAAGGATAATAGCAGCCACTAACAAGAAGCTTGAAGATATGGTTCTTGAAGGAGCATTTAGAGATGATTTATATTATCGATTAAATGTTATACCTATATATATACCACCTTTAAGGGATAGAAAGACGGATATACATGTATTAGCCAATAGTTTTTTACATAAGTTTAATTGTAAATTGAACAAGGATATCTTAGAAATTGATGAAGAAGTTCTAGAGGTGTTTATGGAGTATAGTTGGCCTGGTAATGTAAGGGAACTGGAGAATACTATAGAGTATTCCCTTAATATGGCTACCGCAGATTCCATTACAAAATATGATCTACCTAAAAGGATAAGAATAAATGATTATGAAATTGAATCGAAAAACGAAGAAGGTATAATCCAAATAAAAGAGCTGGAAAAAAAGGAGATAATTAAAGCCATCCAAAAATTTGGAAGAAGTAAAAAGGATATGGAAAAATCCGCAAAGGCTTTAGGAATCAGTAGAGCCACCATTTATAGAAAAATCAAAGAATATAACATTTAATGTAAATTATTTGTATAGGATTTACAGTCAAAACCATGTCTGATATTTTCGGATTTTATATGGATAATCTGAGTTGGGGAAGGTCTCAAAAAGAGAATAAAGTCTCGTTTTGAGACCTTTTCTATGGAATCGAAATCGAAGTGTTTTATAAAGATATTTAATAGACTATCCAGGCAAATACTGATATCTATAACTTTAAAATTCAAACTTAGGGTTGAAAAGGAGAAAAAACGCTTCGCTCCTTAGTCGCATTATGAGAACCACATGTTCAAAATAGGGGTATACAGCTTTGGCACAAAAATTGCATATATATTCTAATGAGAAAATAAATTGGAGGATGTGCCATGAGTATGAAGAAAAAAATATTAAATACATTAAAAAATGAAGTTTTGCCTGCAATGGGATGTACTGAGCCCGTGGCAGTGGCTTTAGCGTGTTCTAAAGCAAAGGAGTTATTAGAATACAGTAGTATTAAAAAAGTAACTATTCTAGTTAGTCCCAATATATATAAGAATGGGCTGTGTGTTGGTATACCCCATACCGATGAGGTAGGATTAAGTATTGCTGGAGCCTTAGGAATAACTGGAGGTAATTCCGCAAAGGATTTGAGAGTGCTAGAAGGATTGAAGGATGATGATATAAAAAATGCCAAATCCCTTATTGAAGAGAATTTAATAGATCTTGGTATCAAGGATACCGATGAAAGAGTTTATGTAGAAGTAGTGCTTGAGACGGATAAAGGTCATACAAGGGTAATAATTAAGGATAGACATAATAATTTTATCCATTTAGAAGCAAATGGTGAGGTTATATTGCAGAGTAAAGTTGAAGATATTGTAAGCAGTACGAACAAAAATGATCTATATGAGCTAAAAATTAGGGATATAATAAAGTCTATAGAAGCTATGGATTCAAATGATCTAGGATTCCTTATGGATGGTATAGAAATGAATGAAAAAATTGCTAATATTGCCTTAGAAAAAACTCTAGGTATGGGTGTTGGAGCAGGATTTAATAAAAACATCAAAGATGGACTAATAGCCGATGATTTAGCCAATAATGCTATGATGTTAACTGCCGCTGGGGCAGATGCAAGGATGTCAGGAGTATCACTACCTGTTATGAGTAGTAGTGGAAGTGGTAATAATGGATTGACGGCGATTCTTCCTTTAGCTGCCTATAAAAGAAAATGTGATGTTAGTGATGAAAAAATGGTAAAGGCTTTAGCAATAAGTCATATTATTACAGGATATATTAAGAGTTATATAGGAAGACTTTCCTGTTTATGTGGATGTGGAGTTGCGGCTGGTATTGGAGCTAGTGCAGCTATATCATGGCTTATGAATGCAGACTATGATCAAATAGATGGAGCTATAAAAAATATGATTGCAAATATAAGCGGCATGATATGTGATGGAGCCAAGGTAGGATGTGCCTTAAAGCTTGCTACAGCCGCTTCTACGGCAGTACAATGTTCTTTGTTAGCCATTAATGATAATATAGTCCCAGCACGTAATGGCATTATAGCTCAAGGGGTAGAAGAAACCATAAGAAACTTAGGCGTATTAGGTACAGATGGAATGAATGTTACCGATAAGGTTATCCTCAATATAATGAAAAATATGGATACAAAAGCATCTTAAGATAAGTTAGTTGTTACAAGTTCCACGTTCCACGTTTTTAGATAGGTCTACTAGGTCAAAATAAAGAGCTTTATTGTCGTAGCTCAAGAGAATGACCACAATCCTTCAACTTGGAACGTGGAACATGGAAATAAAAAAGCGCTTAAGCGCTTTTTTTATAATACTAGAGTGTATAATAAATATATATAATGGGCAAATATGCCTCCACATAGTCCGCCTATTGTATGGCTTAATATAGCCTTATTAGCTAGTTGCCTAACTCCAAGGGCATCCATCATACCTACATGGGTACTTAGATATCCGCTCCAACACATGCCCATAGCAGTAAATACAGCAATTTCATTTGCACCTATTATACCACTTTTTAGGAATTCTGTAACTAAGGCTAAAGCAGCTCCCACCGATCCCAAGGATGTAATGGGGAATGCTATGGCTTCAGCATGTTTAAAGCCAAATAGTGGCTTTAATATAGGAGAAAGGTATCCACCTAACTTTGGAAGTAGGTTTACACCTTCAAAGGCTACACCTTTGTATACCTCAACTCCATTTTGCACATCACTTGGACCAAATGTTAGTATCATTACTATTGTACATATAAATAATACTCCAGGAATAATTGCAAGACCCATTTCAACTCCGTTTTTGCCACCCTCTAATATAGCATCTAAAGCTCTTTCTAAAATATTGCCTGGTCTAATTTCTCGAAGTTTATTGTAATTAACATTTTTTTTAGACTTCAAATCATTAACATTAGAATCTACTTTATAATATTTTTTTGTGAACCTGAGCATAAACTTAACACTGATTATACTTCCAAATACAGCACCTAAATTACCTATTGCAACAGGTATAATAAATTCTGTTCCATCACCTTGGCTGATCATGAATGTAGATAATATAAGACCCATACCAAAGGCGGTTCCAAGATTACATAATACTGGGATCTGATGTTTTTCAAAATACTTAATAAATCCTTTATCCTTTGATAATGATATTATTGCAGGATTATCAGATAGGTAGGTAGTGATGGCTCCTATTGAAGCAGCTCCAGGAAGACCGTATAAGGGTTTCATTATAGGTGAGATTATCATATTTATAAGTGCTACAAAACCAAATTCAGATAAAAGAGCTGCAAAGGACCCGGCTAAAACGGCAATAGCCATAATAAAGAAAACCGTGTCTAGTAATAATTCGTGGGCTGTTTTCATTATTACATTAAACATTACTCCCACACCCATCCTTGAGCTTAGATATCCAAAGCATAAAGTGATAATAGCCAAAAATATAAAGGTTTCCATCGATACAGATCTTTTCATTCTAGATGATGAATCGGTGACCACGATTTTTTTGTTAACGTTTTCCATAAGCATACCACCTTTAAAATAATATTTAGTAATCTTTAATATTTTAATTGTACAATTAGAGTTTGCAACTTTCAATTAATTGATACTAATTAAAAACTTAAATATTTGTAATAATTTTCAAAAGCTCCATTTTCCAGTACGTGCAAAATGGCTATCAGGTGAGTTGAATCTTTGAGAATCATATATATGGAGATTGAAAAATATCAATAATATACATCCAAAGTTATTAAAATTATCTATCGAGGAAATTGCATAATTACTTTCTATAATAACCATCTACTACATGTAGTTTTAAAATTTTCAGAGCTATACCACCAAATATGCTTATATCTTAAGTAATTAAATTAAGGATGATATTCGCATATTAGGTTTAGCCAAGTAAGAGTTATGCAATTTCCTCTATCAACTGGATTGAAATAAATTAAGATTCATCCTAAACTCTCTATAGGGATTTTAGTATAGACTTTAACTTATACTATGAAAAACCTATATATATAATTGACAACTTAAGCAATATTATTTAGAATATAGAAAACGCAATAAATCTTTTTGTTCTTATAAGTGTGTTCTATAGAATTAATTATAAACGTAAAAAACTGGAGGTTATGCTAACATGGAAATAGAAAAAAAGCGAAAAGAGGTTTTATTTAGTAGAGAAGATATACAAAAAAGAGTTCAAGAGTTGGGCCGAGAGATATCAAAGGATTATGAGGGAAAGAATTTGGTAGTTGTTTCTTTACTAAAAGGAAGCTTTATTTTTACGGCAGATTTGGTTAGAGAAATCAATACACCTGTTAAAATAGAATTTATGGCTACTTCCAGCTATGGGCATTCTACAGAAAGTACTGGGAAAGTAAAGGTTTTATATGATATACAAGAGAATTTAGAGGGATATGATGTACTAATAGCCGACGATATTGCGGATACCGGTATAACTATGGAATTTATTATCGATTATTTAAAATCTAAAAACCCAAATAGCATTAAAAGCTGTGTTTTATTAGATAAACCATCGAGAAGAAAGGTAGAATTAGAAGCAGATTATGTTGGATTCACTATACCGGACAAATTTATAGTGGGCTATGGCTTGAACTATGGTGATTATTACAGAAATGTTCCTTATGTTTTTGCTTTTGTAGACTAGGCAAAGAGACCAAGATCTCTTTGAGTTGTAAGTTCTAAGTTCAAAGTTTTGGAGCAAGTTTTTGGGGAGTTTAAAAACAAAAGTCAGTAGCAAAATTAACATGCTACTGACTTTTTATAGTTGACAAGGAGAAAGACTTTAAAGTCTAATTTTTGTAAGGTCCATAGGAATGACTCAAACCTTAGAACTAAAAATGCGCTGCAACGCATTTTTACCCCCTTAAATCATCTAAAAGCTGTGTTTTATCAATAGTTTGTTCATCCTTTTCTTTAACTACTCTTGCAGGAGTACCAGCCACAACTACGTTGGTAGGGACATCTGTAGTTACTATAGAGCCTGCAGCAACTACAGAATTTTCTCCAATAGTAACACCTTCTAATATAACTGCATTGGCGCCGATTAAAACATTATCCTTTATTGTAACTGGAGTAGCACTTGGTGGTTCAAGTACACCTGCTAAAACAGCACCTGCTCCTACATGGGCGTTTTTCCCTACAGTTGCTCTAGCTCCTAATACAGCATTCATATCAATCATGGTGCCTTCTCCGATTTCAGAGCCTATGTTTATTACTGCTCCCATCATAATGACAGCATTTTTCCCAATTTTTACTCTATCTCTTATAATTGCTCCGGGTTCAATTCTAGCATCGATATTCTTTAAGTCTAATAAAGGTATTGCGGAGTTTCTTCTATCATTGTCTATTATATAATCTTGAATCAAAGAACTATTTTCCCTTAAAAATGTTGCAATATCATCATTTTGACCAAACAGCATCCAAAAATCATTGCTTCCAAAAATCTTAATGGACTCATCTTCTATGGATTCAAGATTTCCTTTGACATATACCTTTGCAGGAGTAGCCTTTTTAGCGTCTTTAATAAATTTTGCTATTTCGTATGGATTTGTCATGTCAAACTCTTTTGAATTAATTTCCTTCGTCATTTGTTATATCAATCCTTTCTTAAAATGTATGATAGTATTATTTTAATATATCATCCATATTATATAAACCATTTTCTTTAGTAATTAAAAATTTAGCTGCTTTAACTGCTCCAGCGGCGAATACCTTTCGGGACATTGCCGAGTGCTTTATTTCTATTATTTCATCAGACCCAGCATAAATAACTGTATGTTCTCCCACTATAGTTCCACCTCTTATTGCATGGATGCCTATTTCTGATTTTTGCCTTTTAGTTGATCTTCCATATCGGCCATATGAAAATTCTTTACTATCTTCCAATTCATCATTAATGGTCTTTGCGATCATATATGCGGTTCCACTTGGAGCATCGACCTTTCTGTTATGATGCTTTTCTATAATTTCTATATCAAAATCATCTTTTAGAACTTTAGCAGCTTTTCTTGCTAAGTCCATAATTAGGTTGACGCCCAAGGACATATTACCTGATCTAAACAAAGAAACTGCTTTTGAGGCATCATCAATTTTTTTAACAATAGTTTCATCTAATCCAGTTGTACAAATAACAGCAGGAGTTTTTGTTCTAACACAGTAATCTATTAGATCTGAAACCATAGAATGATGGGAAAAATCAATTATTACATCTGCTTTAACATTACAATCGCTAAAATGACTAAATACAGGATAGTCATATATATCACTAACGTTTTTATCTATGCCAGCCACAACATTCATATTACTGTCTTCACCAATAAGAGCTGTAAGTACCTGACCCATTTTTCCATTACTGCCGCAAAGTAATACCTTTATCAATGTAAAACCTCCTACCCTATATTAAAGTAATCCATACTCTTTCATTCTAGTTTTAAGAATTTCTAAATTGTCATCGGACATATCCACTAAGGGCAGTCTTAGCTTACCCATATCCAGTCCCATTAGATTCATGGCAGTTTTCACGGGAATAGGGTTGACTTCCATGAAAAGTGAATCTATTAATGGTTTCATTTTTAATTGAAGGGTACATGAGCCCTTAATATCACCATCTATAAACCTTTGAACGATATCGTGGGTGTCCTTAGGAGCAATATTAGCTACCACTGAGATCACTCCAGCACCCTTTAGGGACATCAAAGGAACAATCATATCATCATTTCCAGAATAAATGTAGAAATCATCGGGTACTAATCTAGCTATTTCAGCAATATGGGCTATATTACCGGTGGCATCTTTGATGCCCATTATATTTGGAATCTTAGCAAGCTCTGCTAATGTACTAGGAAGTACATTTACGCCTGTTCGTCCAGGCACATTATAAACAATTATTGGTGTAGTTACTTCATTAGCTATAGCAGTAAAGTGTGCAATAAGACCTTTTTGAGTAGTTTTATTATAGTATGGAGTTATCACTAAAAGACCGTCAACCCCAACCATTTCCCCATACTTACTTAATTCAATAGCGTGTTGAGTACAATTGCTTCCCGTACCTGCTATAACAGGGATTCTTTTATTTACTTTTTCTACTGTGAATTTAATAACTTCTTTTTGCTCTTTATCACTTAAGGTAGTTGATTCTCCTGTAGTCCCACAAATAACTATGGCATCTGTATCTTGCTGTATGTGCCACTCAAGTATTTCTTCAAGCTTATCATAATTCACCCTGTTATTTTTAAAGGGCGTAACCAATGCAACACCGGAACCTCTAAAAAGATTCATTCAGATCATCCTTTCATTTTAATAGGTATAATTAATGTAGCTAGGTTTATATGCTGATACCGTATTATTTTAAATCATATATATATTATTGTACACAAATTATTGTTTAAAGCAAAAAAATAAACAGTCAAGAGCAAAAAGTGCAATTGACTGTTTGGAAGTCAGCTTAGTTCCTTTTTGCCCTGTGTGAAATAGCACTCCATCAAAAGACTGGGCAATCTATTGACGACAGTACTATACTTGTTCAGTATAGTCCCAACACATAGTTTCGGGGGATTTGGTATGTGTTTCGGCAGCTGCACCTTTCCTACAGAACTATATTCCCCAATAAGTTTAATCTGAAGTACTCTTTGCAAACTGCGGCCTCTATATCACAACAAAGATATTCTTTTATTGATTTTTCTTTTGTAGTTTAAAGATTTTTTAATAATTCTTCAGCAATTTGTACTGCATTAGTAGCAGCACCTTTTCTAATGTTATCCGCAACAACCCATATATTTAATCCATTATCTACACTGAAATCTCTTCTGATTCTGCCAACATAAACCAAATCAGTATCTTTGGCCGTAGTTGCTAGTGGATAAACATTATTATTAAGGTCATCCTGTAGAACAATTCCTGGACTATTATTAAATAAATCCTTTACATCTTCAATTTCAAAGTTTTTTTCAACTTCAACGTTTACAGATTCACTGTGACAATCGAATAATGGAACTCTTACAGCGGTTGCAGTTATTTTTAAATCATAATCACCAAGTATTTTTTTAGTTTCATCTATCATTTTAATTTCTTCTTTTGTATATCCATTTTCCATAAATATATCAATATGTGGAAGACAATTGTTAGCTATTGGATGAGGATAAGCTTTTTTAATATTGTTTCCCTTTAAACCCTCTTCTAAATCTGCTACTCCTTTTACACCAGAACCAGATACGGCCTGATATGTAGAATAAACAATTCTTTTAATATTGTATTTATCATGTAGAGGCTTTAAAGCAACTACAGCTTGAATAGTTGAGCAGTTTGGGTTGGCGATAATGCCTTTATGCCACTTTAAATCCTCGGGATTTACTTCTGGAACAACTAAAGGGACATCTTCCTTCATTCTCCATGCACTACTATTATCTACAACTATTACTCCTTTAGAAGCTGCAATAGGGGCAAATTTTTCGCTTATACTACCTCCGGCTGAAAAAAGAGCAATGTCTATATCTCTGTCGAAGGAATCTTCCCTTAACTCTTCAACAGTATATTGGGTACCCTTGCACCTTACTTTTTGTCCTGCCGACTTTGATGAAGCGAATACATATAGATTTTCATATGGGAAATTCCTTTCTTCTAGAACCTTCAAAAAAGTTCTTCCCACCATTCCTGTTGCACCTACAATAGCTATATTTACCTTTTTCATGCCTTAACCTCCCATTCTTCATTTGAATTAAATAATGGCATCTATCTTTTTATGTACACCGCCTATTAAACTTAATGGTGTACCTTTATAAAGAAATTACTGTTTAAATATATAATATGCCCAAAGAATAAGGATTGTTACATGTAATGATTATAAAGGAACGCTAATAAAAATACTGAATTTTTCCATTGAAAAACAGCAAAAAGAAAACAGGCTTTCTTCCTTAATTGTGTTTAAATTACATATATGGTAACACTGATACCATAGTATGTCAACATAAAATAGGGTATTTATTTTTTTGAATAAAAATCATCATGTTTCATTGCTATATTGTAGAAAATAACAAAAAAGTATAAAATGGATTAAACGACATAAGGATGTATAGAAAATCATGTGAATTAGAAAAGAAATAATATATTGAGGTGAGATAATGATTAAGATAAATAATGTTATTCAGGAAATGGGTAATGAGATTATTAGAATAAGACGAGAGCTGCATAGAATACCGGAGTTAGGCTTTGAAGAATATAAAACCAGCAGTTATATTTTAAGCTTTCTTGATAAGTTAAATGCCGATGTAATAGAAAAAGTTGCTGGAACAGGAGCCATAGCCTATTATAAAGGAAGTGAGGGTAGAAAAACCCTGGCCTTTAGAGCTGATATGGATGGACTACCCGTTATAGAAAAAACCGATGCACAATACAGTTCCCTGCATGAAGGCAAAATGCATGCTTGTGGTCATGATGGACACTCAGCCATATTATTGGGGCTTGCAAAATATTTATCCATGAATAAATCAACGATCAAGGATAATATACTTTTGATTTTTCAACCAGCCGAAGAAGGCCCTGGGGGAGCGGAGGTTATCATTAAAGAAGAGGTTCTAAAAAAATACAATGTGGATTCTATCTATGGACTTCATCTATATCCTGATATCCCACAGGGTAAGATAGGGATAAAGGCAGGCCCATTGATGGCACAGACAGGAGAGTTTGATATCGTGGTGAAGGGCAAAAGTGGACACGGTGCAATGCCTCATAATGCCAATGATTCAGTGGTTATTGCTTCAGAGCTTGTGGGACTAATACAGCAAATTGTCAGTAGAAATTTGGATCCCGTCGAACCTGCTGTCATAACTATAGGAAGAATTGAAGGTGGCGAAAGAAGGAATGTGATAGCTGGTGAAGTTACAATGGAAGGAACGATGAGGGCTTTTAATGATTCCATATATAAAAAGATGAAGAGAAAAATTACTATCATATCTAAAAGCTTGGCAATGGCCCACGATTGTGAGATTGACATTGTTTTTAGAGATATGTACCCCTTTGTAGATAATGATAATAAATTAGTCGATGAATTTATCAAGGCCATAGGTGTAGATGATATTGAAATTGTCAAACCCCAGATGACCGCTGAAGATTTTTCATACTATCAAAGAGAGGTACCGGGTTTATTCTTCTTCTTGGGAGTCAGAAATGAAGAAAAAGATTTTGTTTATTCACTTCATAATTCAAAGTTCAATTTTGATGAAAATGTATTGCTAACTGGAGTTCAGGCTTATGTAAGCATACTTTCTCATAGTGATGCATTGGAAATATAATAGTGGAGGTGAAGGCTATGAAAAAAGGTAAATTTACTATATTAGAGGTAAATATTCTATATTTCGCCATGGCTTTATTGCTAGTTTTTCTTGGTGCCTATGTCCAATCTCTAAACATAAAGAGTGGACTTTTAATTACCGAGTATATATTGGTGCTACTTCCCGTTGTTATTATATTGAAATTAAAGCACATTAATTTGAAATCCTTTTTAAGATTAAACAAACTTAAATTAAAGCATGGATCAATTATCGTTTTAGCCACCCTATGTATCTATCCTGTGGCAATGTTTTTTAACTTAATTATGCTTACTATTTTAAGTTGTTTTGGATTAAATATAGAGCCTGTGCCCATACCTACTGCCGATAGCTTAATACAATATATTGTATTGTTTTTTATCATAGCAGTTTCAGCGGGAATATGTGAAGAAGTATTTTTTAGAGGATTGTTATTAAGGGTATATGAGAAAAAATCTAAAATGAGTGGGCTTGTAATAACGGCAATTTTGTTTGGTTTATTTCATTTCAATCTGCAAAATTTAATAGGGCCTATTGTTTTAGGATTAGTTTTTGGATATCTAGTACAAATTACTGATTCTATTTATGCTGGTATTATAGGGCATATTACTAATAATGGCTTTGCCGTTACTTTAATGTATGTATCCAATGTTTTGCAAGGAAGGTTAAGTGAATATGGGGATATGCCTGTGGATAGTACAGTTTTAAATACTGCGAAGCTATTTATGGCGACTATAATGATAGGAGTTATTGCTGCTATTACTGGGGGAATTGCCTATCTGCTTATAAGGGTTATAAAAAATGATATAAATTTAAGTAAATGTGTAGATGATGAAACCTCAATAGAGAATATATCAAATCAGCAGGAGATAATCATTAAAGAAGAAAAATTTATACTGCTTAAGTTTATTCCAATTTTATTAGTAATAGTTATGTATGTTGTTTTTTCTGTATTACGATATTCTAAATAATCAAGGTGAAACTCTATCTAAAAAAATGCCGCGAAGACCGTATGAATCTTGGGATTTGAATATATATTTAAAGGGGGGAATGGAAGACAATATAATAACATTTAAAAGCATAGGATTTATGAAAAAAAATATCAGCAAAAATAACCAATTATTACAAAAATTCTAAAAATATAATTGTTTTATGTATAAAAACTAACCCCTTACTCAATAATATTTGAGAGGGGAGTGATCAATTTGTCAAAAAAGAATAGGGACAAGAATAAAAAATTTAAAATTGAAACTGTGGAAGATAAGTGGAAGTATGAAATTGCTTCGGAGTTGGGTCTTCTTGATAAAGTTTTAAGTAATGGTTGGGGGGCTCTTACCGCTAAGGAAACCGGAAGAATAGGTGGACTAATAACTGTGAGAAAGAAAAAAATAAAAAAAATGCAGGATCAAGAAAAACAAGTACAGGAGGGATAGATTTTCTATCTCTTTTTTATTTTTTAATTTGTTTTTTAAAATATTTTATGTATAATTTACTATTGTATAGAGATTAAAAAATTGGAAGTGATATTCATGGAAGCATATAGTGGATTTGCTCAGGTTTATGATTTTTTAATGGAAGATGTAGACTATGATGGATGGGTAGATTATATAGAAAAAACATATCATAAAGAAGGTATAAAGCCCCATACCATTTTGGAGCTTGCCTGTGGAACAGGAAACATCACCAATAGATTAGCCAAAAAAGGCTACGATATCATTGGGGTGGATATATCTAGCGAGATGCTGACCTTTGCTAAGGACAAGGCACAGGATATGGGCATTAACGTAAAATATCTTAATCAGGATATGAAAGAGCTAGATTATAATAAAAGTATAGATAGTGTATTATGTTTATGTGACGGAGTTAATTACATACTTGATGAAAGTGATTTATTAGAAGTGTTTCAGAGGGTATATTCTTTGTTAAAGAAGGATGGTTTATTTGTTTTTGATATAAGCTCCTATTACAAGCTTTCTGAGATTTTAGGTAATAATGTATATGCTGAAAATTTTGAAGATATATCATATATTTGGGAGAACTATTTCGACAAAGCTGTAGGTATTTGTGAATTAGATTTAACGATTTTCAAAAGAAAAGATGGACTTTTTGAGAGGCACCGGGAATATCACTATCAAAGAGCCTACAGGGTTCAAGAAGTATTGAGTATTTTAAAAAAAGTTGGGTTTAAAAGTATTGATGTATATAAAGCTTTTACCTTTGATAGCTATAGTGCTGATGACGACAGAGTGAACTTTGTATGTAGAAAATAATAAATTTATTTTATATATTTTTGAAAAACATGTATAATATTTATAAAGGTTGAGCATCTTAATAAAAACAGGTTTTAAAATATAGGGTTTAGTATAGTAGAATTTAACCTATACATAGGCAAATACTTGATGCTTAAGGATATTTTGTATATGTATTAATTAAAAGTTTTACTTGAATCTCTATATATTTGATTGACACTGCAACAGGGCTGTGTTAAAATTAGTATGAGCTAGCTTAATCTTAATTTTTGAAAGTTTTAGGAGGATTGATTGTTACATGAAAGGTAAAGTAAAATGGTTTAACGGCGAAAAAGGTTATGGATTCATCACTGGAGAAGACGGAAAAGATGTATTCGTACATTACTCTGCAATTCTTGGAGACGGATTCAAGACATTAGACGAAGAGCAAGAAGTTGAATTTGATGTTGTTGATGGGGATAAAGGACCTCAAGCAACTCAAGTTACTAAGCTTTAATTTATATAAATGAATTAATAAGCTTACCAGCCCTGACTAGTTCAGGGCTTTATTGCTGTGGATCACTTGTTGAAAACCAGAACTAATCAAACCTAAATCTTAGAACTTATCATTTAGAATTACGAAAGTATCATTGGATGCTTTTGTTCACATAAAGCAGTTGGAGGGATTAGATTGAAGAATTATATAGTTAGAGGTTTGGCTGCAAATAAAAGCATAAGGGTTTTTGGAGCTGTAACAACTGATATGGTAGAAAAAGCTAGAGAAATTCATGGTACTACCCCTGTTGCCACAGCAGCTTTGGGAAGGTTAATAACTGCTGGGTCTATGATGGGATATATGCTAAAGGGTGATAATGATACCTTGACCTTACAAGTGAGGGGTGTTAATGAAATAAAGTCAATCGTAGCGGTTTCAAATTCTAAGGGATATGTGAAGGGTTACATTTCAGATCCATATATAGATGTAAAATTAAACGAAAAAGGTAAGCTAGATGTGGGAGGCGCCATAGGGAAAAATGGTAAGCTAATTGTTATAAAAGATCTTGGACTTAAAGAACCCTATGTTGGACAATCCAATCTAATAACAGGGGAAATAGCAGAGGATATAGCCGCTTATTATATGTATTCTGAACAGCAGCCTTCTGTAGTTTCCTTAGGGGTTTTATTGAATACCGATGGATCAGTTAAAGCAGCTGGAGGATTTATTATTCAGCCCCTTCCAGATGTGGAAGAAGAGGTTTTGATTAAGCTTGAAGAAGCAATTAAGGATGTGACTCCGGTTACATCTATGATAGATAAAGGTATGACTGCTGAAGAAATTTTGAAAAATGTTTTAAAAGACTTTGATGTGGAAATAATAGAGGATAAAAAAGTAGATTTCATGTGTGACTGTACACGAGAAAAGCTTGAAAAGGCCTTAATTAGCATTGGGGAGAAGGAATTAAGGGATATAATAGAGGAAGATGGCAAAGCAGAATTAAAGTGTCATTTTTGTAATAAAAAATATATGTTTAATAAAGAGGAGCTAACCCAGCTTCTTGATTATGCTTTAGGTAATAAATAATCTTATATACAAAGCTTTTATGGACTATTAGATGTATACCTAGTGGTCCATAAATATGTTGTAAATACAAGTATATAGTTATACTTTATTATTAAATAGGTTAAATTTATGTAAAAATTTTATTGACAATAACTTCATTTTGCTGTAATATAATATTTGTCATATTGATCAAAGGGGCGCATAGCTCAGCTGGGAGAGCACCTGCCTTACAAGCAGGGGGTCACAGGTTCAAGTCCTGTTGCGCCCACCAAGTCAACAAAACTTTGTAGCGAACCTTTAGGTTCAAGGGAAGTTTTGTGGTTTTTATCAGTAGGTAAAAAGACTTCTTTAATAAGCCCAGATAGCTCAGTCGGTAGAGCAGGGGACTGAAAATCCCCGTGTCGGTGGTTCGATTCCGCCTCTGGGCACCATATGCGGTAGTGGCTCAGTGGTAGAGCATCGCCTTGCCAAGGCGAGGGTCGAGGGTTCAAATCCCTTCTACCGCTCCAATCAAATAATATGGCGGCATAGCCAAGTGGTAAGGCAGAGGTCTGCAAAACCTTTATTCCCCAGTTCAAATCTGGGTGCCGCCTCCAAAACCAAAAGACATCCTTTAGGATGTCTTTTGCTATTTTATAGAGAGTTCCAATGGACTCTAGACACTAAGCTTCTATTATATAGAATTTTTATTGCAAGAGGGTGGATTGAATTTATGGAAAAATTTATAGAAACTCCTTTTTTACCTAAGGGTAAAGTAAAAACGGTTATAGTAGACAAAAGGGTTCCAAAATGTGTACAGAATAAAATACGAGCTAAAGGTATAAATATTATTGAGACTCCTTATTGTGATAACCTGTATAATGCGGTCTCGGCTCACCCGGATATGCTTATGCATCATATGGGAGGCAATGAAATTGTTGTGGCACCAAATATTTATGATGATATATATATCAAACTTAAAGAATTAAATTTAAAAGTAATTAAAGGGAATACTATGTTAAAGAGTACCTATCCCGACGATATTGCATATAATGTAGGGAGAATAGGCCAAATAGCTGTACACAACTTTAAATATACAGATAAAAGAATTATTAAAAGTCTTGAAGAAAAACGATTAAAGCTAATAAATGTAAATCAAGGATACTCCAAATGTTCTATATGTATAGTCAATGAAAAAGCCATAATTACATCGGATCGAGGAATTGCTGGAAAGCTAGAAAAATATGATATAGATGTATTGCTAATAAAAAGTGGATATATTGATTTGCCAGGTTTAGATTATGGATTTATAGGTGGAACATCGGGATTGATTGAAAATAAAAAAATGTTTTTTTCCGGTGATATAAGGGAACATCCTGATTTTGAGATGATAAAAAAATTCTTAGAGAAATATTCAGTTGGGTTTGATATTGTAGAAGATAAAAAACTTATTGATATAGGTTCCATTATACCCATTACAGAAATATAAACCCATGAATTGTATGTAAATTCTTCATAAATGACAGTAAAAACAAAATATAACAGAACATTATTTGTATATGCTTTTTTTTAATCCCGTATACTACTACTGAAAGGAGGGAGTGATAATAGTGGATCTACTTTCCATTACTTTTTATGAAAATGAAGAAGTTAACAGCAGTGTAGTTGATATGATAACCAAAAACTATAATAATAAAGACATGGTAGTAAGTAATAGTACAGCAAAGGATGGCAAGTTTAATACAATTAGATTTTATATAGATGAAAAAATGGTTAATAAGAATGATATTTTATATGATGATTTTTTTAATGTGTTCAAACATTATGCGGCTGTTGGTATTTCCAATTATATAGTAGATGTTCTGGAATTAAGTATAATAGAAAAAATTCTTCAAGCCGATTATTGTTTTTTAAAGGCCAGTGAAAAGAAAACTATCATAGAGCAATTAAATATTTGTTTAGATAATGAGATTTATGATGATAGTATTGATGTACCATATAAAGTAAATAGAAAAGCCAAAATAATCTATAAATTAATGGATTTTTTTGCTGAAAATGATAGCTTGAACATAGAAGGATTTGTCAATTTTAGGTTGAGGAATTATCTTGATGACATATATGAGGTGATTGATAGAGTCGTAGAAGAATTCGTGATGGAAAAGGAATATAATGAGTTTATTAAGCTTCTAAGGTATTTTGTAAATATCCAAGAATCCAAAATAGACTTAATAAATATTGTTGTAGACAAGGGGGGTAAATATCACTTCTTTGATGAAAAAAACAAAGTAATAGATGATAACTACATAAGGGGTTTGATAGATGATCTAGTTGATAATAACTTGAATAATGATGATTTTCTTGTAAGCTCTCTTATAACAATAGCACCTAAAAAAATAATATTTCACCTAGCTTCGAATATAAAAAATACAGAAATAATTGAAACTATAAAAAACATATTTGACGACAGGGTTTATATATGCAATAACTGCAAAATTTGCAATATAAATAAGGATATAAAGGGAGAGTAGATATGAACATAATCTACTCTTTCTTATTGCTATTGAAAGGACTAGGGTTATATGGTATACTTTATTTTGTTTGCATAAGATAAAGATATAAGAGGTGAAAAAATGTTTTGGGTAAAAGTAATGATATTGTCTATAATTGGAGCTGGAATAGGATGGATGACAAATGTTTTTGCAGTAAAGTTGATTTTTAGACCCTTAAACCCCATAAAAATACCTGGTTTAAATTTTTCTATTCAAGGGTTGATTCCAAAGAGAAAATCTGAGATAGCTAGAAGTATTGGTCATACAGTGGAAACCGAACTTATTTCTATTGAGGAAATAATAGATAAATTGATTGAAGAAGAAAATAAAGGCCAAATCATATCACAAATTAAGAAAAAAGTTAGAACTATTGCTGAAGAAAAGATGCCTTCCCTTATACCTGGAGCCATAAGGGGTATGATACTTGTTTATGTAGATGAAATCATAGAAAGTGAAGGGGAAAATGTAATAAATGAATTAAGTGAAAAGCTTATTCATAAGGCTACTAGCAAGGTAAAGATTTCTGAAATAATTGAAGAAAAGATAAATGATTTTGAATTAGAAAAGTTAGAAGAAATAATTATAGGCATTGCCAAAAAAGAGTTGAAGCATATAGAGCTTCTGGGTGGGCTTATAGGGTTTGTTATAGGTTTTATGCAAGGTATAATAATTTTACAATTTTAGTGTATAATAAATAAATAAAACACAAAAACTTATTGACAAATAGATTTTTATCAATATAATTATATTAAACCAATAATAGTAATGCTATGATAGGGAAGAGTACTATAGATTCTGTCTTCAGAGAGGAAATGCCATTGGCTGGGAGCATTTCTGATATGGTTATAGGAAAACTACCCCTTGAGCAGTAGTTTAGTAGTCTTAGACGAAAAATCTACCGGGTGGCAACGTTAATGCCGTTAGAGTGGATATATTATCCATTAGGGTGGAACCACGGGAGCAACCTCTCGTCCCTACTTTATGTAGAGACGAGGGGTTTTTTATATTTAAATTGAGCCTAAAATAATACTAAATAGGTGACGAGGAGGTTTGTTGTATGGAACAAGTAAAAATTACTTTGAAGGATGGTTCAGCAAAAGAGGTGGAAAAAGGAACAACAATACTAGAACTTGCTAAGGGTATAAGTGGAAGACTTGCAAAGGAAGCCATGGCTGGTGAGATAGATGGTAATGTTGTAGATTTAAACTACGAGCTAGATAAGGATTGTGAGGTTAATATATTAAAATTTGATGATGAAGGTGGAGCAGATGTATTTAGACATACTAGTGCCCATATATTAGCTCAAGCAGTTAAAAAATTGTATCCCAAAACAACTTTAGCTATTGGGCCAGCCATTGAAAATGGATATTATTATGACTTTGACTCTGAACATAAATTTACTCCTGAAGACTTAGAAAAAATTGAAAAAGAAATGACTAAGATAGCTAAAGAAGATTTGCAAATAGAAAGATTTGAGCTTCCTAGAGATGAGGCTTTAAAATATATGGAAGACAAAGGGGAAGGGTATAAGGTTGAACTTATTACAGATTTACCCGAAGACGCTGTTATTTCTTTCTATAAGCAGGGAGACTTCGTAGATCTTTGTGCAGGACCCCATCTACCTTCCACAAAGCCAGTTAAAGCCTTGAAACTCTTAAGTCTTGCCGGTGCTTATTGGAGAGGTGACGAAAAGAACAAAATGCTTCAAAGAATTTATGGGACTTCTTTTCCAAAGAAAAAACTTTTGGAAGAACACATTCATAGATTAGAAGAAGCTAAAAAAAGGGATCATAGAAAATTAGGTAAGGAATTAAAGCTATTCACTATTTTAGAAGAAGGACCTGGTTTCCCATTTTTCCTACCAAAGGGTATGGAGTTAAAAAATACCCTTATGGACTACTGGAGAGAAGTCCATAAAAAGTGGGGATATGTACAGGTTGAAACTCCAATCATACTAAATAGAAAGCTTTGGGAAACTTCTGGACACTGGTATCATTATAAAGAGAATATGTACACTTTACGAATCGATGATGAAGACTATGCTATAAAACCGATGAACTGTCCAGGTGGAATGCTAGTTTATAATACAGAGATGCGTTCCTATAGGGATTTTCCAATGAGACTTGGTGAAGTAGGTAGAGTTCATAGACATGAGTTATCCGGGGCACTTCATGGTCTTATGAGGGTAAGGGCCTTTACTCAGGATGATGCCCATATATTTATGCTTCCAGAGCAGATCAAGGATGAAATTAAAGGTGTAGCTAAGTTGATAGATGAAGTTTATACAAAGTTTGGATTTAAATACCATGTGGAATTGTCTACTAGACCAGAGGATTCAATGGGTAGTGACGAAGATTGGGAAATGGCTGAAAATTCTTTGAAAGAAGCTTTAGAAGAATTAGAATTGCCCTATAAGATAAATGAAGGTGATGGTGCATTTTATGGCCCTAAAATAGATTTTCAATTAGAGGATTGTATAGGTAGAACATGGCAGTGTGGAACAATTCAGTTAGACTTCCAACTTCCACAAAGGTTTGAATTGACATATGTAGGTAAGGATGGGGAAAAACATAGACCTATAGTAATCCATAGAGTGGCATTTGGTAGTATAGAAAGATTTATTGGAATACTTATTGAGCATTTTGCTGGTAAGTTCCCTACATGGCTTGCACCTGAGCAGGTTAGAGTACTACCTATAACAGATAGACATATTGACTATGCTGAGAGTGTTGCTAAGAAAATGGATGCAAGGGGTATAAAGGCAGAAGTTGACGGCAGAAGTGAAAAAATAGGTTATAAAATACGTGAAGCACAGCTTCAAAAGGTTCCATATATGCTTATTGTTGGAGATAAAGAATCAGAAACACAAACTGTATCTGTACGCTCTAGGGATAGAGGGGAATTGGGAAGCCAAGAAATAGATAATTTTATTGAACAAGTAATAAATGAAATAGAAAATAGAATATTGTCAATATCTGAAGAATAAAAAGAAAAAGATGAAAAAGTCGTTTAGAAAAACTAAACGACTTTTCAGATTGTTGACAAGGTCAACAAGATGGCAGGCTGCCTAAAAAAAGTCGTTTAGAAAAACTAAACGACTTTTTTATATGATTGAAAGATTTTTGGAACTGTCAAAATTTTTTATTATTGTATTTAAATCTTCTCCTGTCAATGTTTCTTTTTCATACAATACTCCGGCTACCTTAGTTAATAGCTCCTTATTAGCTTTAATTCTTACTAATGTATCCTTGTAGCAATTATCGATTATTTTGTTTATTTCTTTATCAATTGAGTCATAGCAATTCTTGATGAGACTTGGTTCATAGAATCTATTTTCTAAATCACTCATGCCATATTCACAAACCATTTGAAAAGCTAATTGATTTGCTTTTTGGAGGTCATCCTTAGCTCCCGTTGAAATATTACCAAAGATCACTTCTTCTGCGGCTCTTCCCCCCAGCATAACCTTTATTTTGTTATAAAGCTCTTCTTTGGTTATTAAAAAACGCTCTTCGTCAGGAGTATACATCACATATCCTAGTGCTTGACTTCTAGGTATAATGGAAATTTTGGAAATTAAGTCTGTACTCAGTATTTTTCCCATCAAAGCATGGCCCGATTCATGGAAAGAAACTCTTTTCTTTTCTTTTTCTAAAATGGAAAAATTTTTTCTTTCCAAACCACCGATAACTTTCTCAATGGCATTATTAAAGTCATCGAAATCAATTATTTTCTTATTGTTTCTTACCGCTAGTATGGCAGCTTCATTAGCGATGTTTGAAATATGGGCACCAGACATGCCATGGGTTCTTTTTGCCAGCTCTTTGACATCTATTTTGGGACTTATAGGTTTATTTTTAATGTGAACCTTAAAAATTTCTTCCCTAGATTTAATATCCGGATTACCTATAAATATGTTCCTATCAAATCTTCCAGGTCGTTTTAAGGCTTCGTCAAGCATGTCAATTCGATTAGTGGCTCCTATGATTATAACAGTCTGATCGTTGTTAAATCCATCCATCTCTATTAATAATTGGTTTAATGTTTGATCCTTTTCGTTATTACTTTCTAGGGTTCTTTTAGCTCCAATGGCATCTATTTCATCTATGAAAATGACTGAAGGAGCTTCTTTTCTAGCTTTTTCAAATAATGATCGTACTCTTTTTGCTCCTACTCCAACATATTTTTCCACAAACTCTGAACCGCTGGCGGGAATAAATTTTGAGTTTGTTTCACCTGCAATGGCTCTGGCTAATAAAGTTTTTCCCGTTCCTGGAGGACCATGTAACAAAATCCCCTTCGGAATCTTTGCTCCCATAGTTCTGTATTTATCTGGGTTTTTCAAAAAATCAATTATCTCTGCCAGTTCTTCCTTTGCTTCATCCAATCCTGCTACATCCCTAAAACCTATGGCAGTTTCATTTGCCTTTTCGTTTCTTTTTTCATTTTTTTCATTTTTAAGATGGGCGGGAGCAAACTGGGGTGAATTATTGTCGAACTTTAAAAAATATATCAATAAAAAGATACTAATCACTATTAGTAGACTAGTTGTAGATCCTCTAATACTAATATGGCTTGCAGATTTACTATTAATACGAGATACTGCAACTATTATGATGTTTAAAATTATTGAGGATAAAAAAATAAAAAAAAGGGTCTTTTTTTTCAAAATAAAAACCACCTGCCTTTTATTTTATCGTAATTTTGACTGAGGATATAGGGATTAAAGTAAAAACTTTGATTTATACAACATGGCCAAAACTCCCAGAAACCCTAGGTATTTGTATATGTATAAGCTAAGTTTCACTATGTAAACCCTATATTCATGGTTAAATAGTAAATTTTATTTATATTCGATATTAGTGTACCCAAAGTCAGGATAAAAAATAAATCAAAACAAAAATTATATGATTTCTGAAAATTTTATATATTAATAAAATTATATAAATAAAGAATATTAATAAAGAAGGAATATTCAAAAAAATGTAGAATTATATGTCTTAGAAAAGATTATATTGGTAATATTTTAAAAAAATGTATATGGATAAATAATTTATGATATTTTGAAAATTTAACTAAATGAAGAAATTACATGGCTCTTACTTGTCTAAACCTAATATGCAGATATCATCCTTGATTTAATTACTTAGGATATAAGCATATCCGATGATTCTAGGGATTTTTGATGTGTATAAATTAACTGTTTAACTGGAATATCTATAATTAAATTTTATAAAAATTTTTATTTAAGGAATTAATTTATGCATGTCTACATAATTATTAATTGAGGAAAATATTCGTAATACCAGTCGGTAAATATATAAGAAATTGTTCTTTGTATCTAACTTGTCTACTTAATCTCTTAAAGTCATTCAACCATACATAATAAGTCTACAAAAGGTTTTTTAGAAGAGAATGCATAACCCTTATTGCTGTTAAAAATCAACAAAACTGCAATAATATTACATGCGCATCTTCTATTAAATATATCTTCAACCTATTTTGAAATGAAGGGAGGTAAATTTTCAACATTTCAAATCAAAAATATTTCTATGAAAATAGAGGGGGATTTTTTTATGTTTAAGAAGTTTTTAGCTATTTTATTAGTTCTAACTTTATTAGTTGGATTGACCGCATGTGGACAAAAACCTGCTGCAACTGAAGAACCAGCAGCCAAAGCTGAAGAACCAGCTCCTGCAACCGAAGAGCCGGCAGCTAAAACTGAAGAACCAGCTGCTGATGGAAACTGGAAGATAGGTATAATGACTGGTACTGTTTCTCAAAATGAAGAAGAGTACAGGGCAGCGGAAAGAGTTTTAAAAGAATATGGTAAAGAGCATATTATGATAATGACTTATCCAGATAAGTTTATGGATGAGCAAGAGACAACTATAGCTAATGTGGCTAGTATGGCAGAAGATCCAGATTGTAAAGCCATTATATTCGTACAGGCAGTTCCAGGGGCATCTGCGGCCATAGATAAAGCAAGGGAAATTAACCCTGACCTTTTAGTTATAGCAGGTCAACCGGGGGAAGATCCAGGTACAATATCTTCTAAAGCTGATATAGTACTTAGTCCCGATGATTTAGGAATGGGTACAGAAATACCGGCTCAAGCTAAGAAGCAAGGGGCAAAAGTGTTTGTGCATTATTCATTCCCAAGACATATGTCCTATGCTCTTCTTTCCGCTAGAAGAGACATATTTAAAGAAGAATGTAAAAAGCTTGGAATGGAGTTTGTAGATGCCACAGCTCCAGACCCAACAGGCGACGCTGGGGTTCCCGGTGCGCAACAATTTATTCTTGAAGATGTACCTAGAATGGTAGAGAAATATGGTAAGGATACTGCATTCTTTAGTACTAACTGTGCTATGCAGGTTCCTCTTATAAAATCAGTTGTAGATCAAGGTGCTATATATCCACAACCTTGCTGTCCATCTCCATATCATGGATTCCCGTCAGCACTTGGTATCGAGATTCCTGAGGATAAACAAGGGGATGTTGCTTATGTTGTTGATGAAATCACAGCTAAAATGAAGGCTGCTGGCATGGAAGGTAGAACCTCTACATGGCCTGTTCCCGTAGCTATGATGTTTATAGAAGCTGGAGCTGATTATGCTAAGGCATATATCGATGGTGAAACAGAGGGTAAGTTTGATCAAGCTGTATTAAAAGATAAGTTTGAAGCCTATGCTGAAACAGAAATTAAAATGACTTCTCTTGAAGAAAATGGAAATAAATACGACAATTATATAATGGTATTACTTGATTTCTTAACATTCTAATTATTAATCAATATAGTATAAATAATGTAAGGTTGCCATAAGGGTGACCTTACCTTTTCTATGAAATCATAAGGCGGTGATAGTGTTGGAAGAAAAGTTTGTACTTCAAATGAAAAATATCAAGAAAGAGTACTATGGTAATCAAGTTCTTAAGGGTATAGATTTGAAGGTGAAACCTGGTGAAATACATGCACTGTTAGGTGAAAATGGTGCGGGAAAATCAACACTTATGAATATCTTGTTTGGTATGGCCGTTATTCATTCGACCGGTGGATTTGAAGGTGAAGTTTTATTGGATGGAGAAGTTAGTAAAGTTAAATCTCCTAAGGAAGCGATGGAAATGGGTATAGGAATGGTACATCAAGAGTTCATGCTCATTCCGGAATTTTCTATAACTGAGAATGTTAAGCTCAATCGAGAACTTTTGAAGGATAATCTAATCAGCAAACTTACGGGGGGAAATGCATTAAAGTCCCTCAATAAGAAAAGTATGCATAAGGATGCTCGAAAAGCACTCGATACTTTGGGCTTGGATATAGAGGAATATGTTAAGGTTGCTGGATTGCCCGTTGGACACATGCAGTTTGTTGAAATAGCAAGAGAAATTGATAAAGAAGGCATAAAACTCTTGGTATTTGATGAACCTACAGCGGTTTTAGCTGAAAGTGAGGCGGTCAATCTTATTAATGCAATGAAGAGACTTGCTGATAGTGGTATTGCTATTCTATTTATTACCCATAGATTAGATGAGGTTATACAAGCTGCTGATAATATAACAATTTTGAGGGATGGCGAGCTGGTTACAACTAAGAAGAAAGAAGAAACTAATGTGGAAGAGCTTGCCGAACTTATGGTGGGTAGAAAAATTGAGATGACAAATAAGGATAGAAATAAAGAATCTTTTTCTAAGAAAGAAGAAGATATTATTCAATTAAAGAATTTTACCGTTAATATGCCCGGCGAAGAGGTTAAAGAAATAAATTTAAATATAAAAAAGGGAGAGATATTCGGTATTGGAGGATTGGCAGGGCAGGGTAAGATAGGTATTGCCAACGGAATTATGGGTTTATATGAAGCAGATGGAGAAATCATATTAAAGGGTGAGAGCTTAAAATTGAATGATGCTGCTGAATCCTTGAAAAATGGACTTGCCTTTGTTTCTGAGGACAGAAGAGGAGTCGGACTTCTTTTAGATTCATCTATAGAAAATAATATTGTAATTACAGCTATTCAGATAAAGGATGAGTTTATACACAAATTGTGGCTGTTTACTTTAATAAATAAAGGAAAGATTAGAAAACATGCCTTGGATTTAATTGAAAAATTAGATATTAGATGTAGGGGACCACATCAGCTTACAAGAAGGCTTAGTGGTGGAAACCAACAAAAAGTTTGCCTTGCTAGGGCATTGACCCTTAAACCAGATGTGCTTTTAGTCTCTGAACCAACAAGGGGAATCGATATTGGGGCAAAGAAGTTGGTTCTTGATTATTTGCTCAAGCTCAATCGCGAAGAAGGTGTGACCGTAATAATGACATCAAGTGAATTGGCGGAGTTAAGGACTATTTGTGATAGGATTGCAATAATCACTGAAGGTAAGGTAGAAGGTATATTAGAACCTAGTGCAAGTGATAAGGATTTTGGACTAATGATGTCCGGAGAATATCATAAGATATATAGGGAGGAGGCGTAGAAGATGACTGAATCAATGAAGGTTATGTATAAAAAGATAGGGTTACCAAGGCTTATTATATCATCTCTTTTCATAGTAATATGTATATCTGCCTACTTTCTTGAATTGCCAATGATATCCCTTTCCTCCGATGTATTGAGAAGATTTGGGATGTTTGGTATTTTGACATTGGCAATGGTTCCCTCCATCCAATGCGGAACAGGGCCTAACTTTGCATTGCCTATTGGATTAGTATGTGGATTGCTAGCTACTGTTATAACACTAGAGTTTGGACTTACAAACAGTATATGGTTGGGGCATGGATTGGTTCCCGCCATCCTTATAGCTATTCCTATTTCAGGACTAGCAGGATATGGATATAGCAAGATGCTTAATAAGATCAAGGGTAGCGAGATGCTTGTTGCTACTTATACTGGATTTTCTGTAGTTCAGTTGTTTTGTATATTATGGGTGGTATTACCTGTTAAGCACCCTGAAATGCTTTGGCCCATAGGAAATGGAATAAGACAAACTGTTTCATTAGAATCAACATTTGCCTATGTTCTTAATGACCTATGGTCATTCCCTTTGTTTGGTATTAAAATCCCCACGGGGTTATTGATATTTTTCTTCCTCAATTGTCTTATACTTTGGTTATTTACTCAAAGTAAAACGGGTATAGCATTGAAGGCTTCGGGAGATAATCCTAGATTTGCCGCGGCATCGGGGATAATAGATGATAAATATAGAATAATAGGTATTACGTTATCTACAATCCTAGGGGCTATAGGGATGATAGTATATTGTTCAAGTTATGGCTTTATGCAGCTTTATACGGGACCTCTATATATGGCATTCCCAGCTGTAGCTGCGGTTTTGATCGGTGGAGCTTCTGCTAGGAAAGCTAAGATATCCCATGTAATTATTGGAGTATTCCTATTCCAAGGATTATTGACTGTGGCATTACCCGTTGCTAACACGGTTTTCAGTCAGGGAAACCTATCGGAGATATTAAGAATGATAGTTCAAAATGGAATAATCTTATATGCATTAACTAAAGTAGGAGGTGATTCTTAGTTATGACAGTTAAAATAGACGAACTAAAGGATTCTCCCAAGAAAACATTTAGATTCAAAAAATTTCTTAAGGAGCAAAGTGTTACAATTCTATTTCTTGTAGTTTGCTTGATTAGTAGTTATTATTCAGGGTATGCTCCCGGGTCTATAGTTAGAGAAATAATTACTAGATTGGCTAGGAATGGATTCTTAGTACTTTCTTTAATTATCCCGGTTATTGCTGGTATGGGTCTGAATTTTGGTATAGTTATTGGAGCTATGGCTGGACAAATCGCAATCTTTTTTGTTACCCATTGGGGCGTGTCCGGTGTACCAGGATTTTTCCTTTGTATAGCTGTAGCTACGCCACTGGCAATAGTATTTGGCATATTGACAGGGATATTATTTAATAAAACTAAGGGACAAGAAATGATAGCTGGAATGATAGCTGGTTTCTTTACAATGGGCCTTTATCAATTCCTGTTTTTAGTAATGATGGGTACGGTAATTCCTGTAGAGAATAAGGTTTTAATGATTAGTGGTGGTGTAGGCGTTAGAAATACCATTGATCTCAGTAGAAATAGGGGTATAAAATATGCATTAGATGGAATATTAAGATTGCCATTTTTACAAACGATAATTGTATGTAGTGTTTTAGTGGCTGTTGTGTTTGCATTTTTACTTGTAAAAAGTAAGTCGGATAAAAGGTTTAGCATAGTAAGTAGAAAAAAAATGAAAACCTATATTGCCTTTAGTATAATAATTATTTTGTCTACTATATTAATATATGCTGTAGATTCAAGAAGAGTGGCAGGATTAAAATTGCCAATGAGTACATTTATAGTTATAGGTATTCTATGTATTTTTAATGCTTTGATAGTCAAAACAAAGCTAGGGCAGGACTTTAGGACAGTAGGACAAAGCATGCATATAGCTAAGGTCTCAGGTATCAATGTTGATAGGGTTAGGATTATTGCTGTAACCATATCCATAGTATTGGCGGCTTGGGGACAAATTATATTTTTACAGAATATAGGAACCTTGAGTACCTATGGAAGCCACGTTCAGATAGCTACATTTTCCATAGCTGCTATATTAATAGGTGGGGCGTCTGCATCTAGAGCCACTAGTGGGCAGGCGATTCTAGGAGTTATTCTGTTCCATACACTTTTCTATGTATCGCCTAAGGCTGGTAACAATCTTTTCGGATCGGCTCAAATAGGTGAATATTTTAGGGCCTTTGTTGCATATGGAATAATAGGGGTTTCCCTTGGACTCCACGCGTGGAAAAAACTTACTGCAAAAAAATAATAAATAGCTTGACAGATACTTTTATAAGTGATAAACTTATTTTTGGAAAAGGATACAAACATAAAAATAAAGTAGAGACATTCGTTTCTCACCTTATGAAATAAATCATTAAGGTTAATATGGCCAAAAAAAGTAATTTAGAACCTGTTTAATATATAATTATGGCTATAAGACGAATGTTTAAACATTCGTCTTTTTGTTTATAAATCTTTTTATTAATTATAGTGTGGAAAATTTTCAGGAGGTGGACAATTATTAAAAAGAAGCAGGAAATTAATGAATCTATAAGAGATCGTGAAGTGAGATTAATTGACTCTAATGGAGAACAGCTTGGTATAGTGTCATCAAGAAAGGCTCTTGAATTGGCAGCAGAACGCAAACTGGATTTGGTGAAGATAGCTCCAAATGCTAAACCTCCAGTATGCAAAATAATGGATTTCGGAAAGTACAAGTATGAACAAGCAAAGAGAGAAAAAGAAGCAAAGAAAAAACAAAAAGTAATTAATGTAAAAGAAGTAAGATTAAGTCTTAATATAGAAGAACATGATTTAAACACAAAGGCTAACAGAGCAATTAAGTTTCTTGAAAAAGGTGATAAAGTAAAGGTTTCTTTAAGATTTAAAGGAAGAGAGCTAGGACATACTTATTTAGGTGTAGATGTCTTGAATAAATTCTTCTCTATAGTATCAGAAGTTTGTTCTATGGAGAAAAAGCCTAAAATGGAAGGTAGAAGTATGATAATGATATTAGCTCCAAAAAATTAGTAAGGAATAGTTGAAGGGAGGAATTAAAATGCCTAAAATGAAAACTCATAGAGGAGCAGCTAAAAGATTAAAAGTTACAGGATCTGGAAAGGTTAAAAGATCTAAGGCTTATAAAAGTCATATATTAACAAAGAAATCTTCTAAGAGAAAAAGAAACCTACGTCAATCTGGCTTAGTTTCTGGTGGCGATTTAAAAAGAATCAAAAAAGTTATTCCATATCTATAAATTCTAGGATGAAAAGTAAGGGAGGTAGGACAAAATGGCTAGAGTTAAAAAGGCTGTTAATGCTAAGAAAAAGCATAAAAAAATATTAAAGCTTGCTAAAGGTTATTATGGTGCAAAAAGTAAAATATTCAAGGCTGCAAATCCTGCAGTAATAAGATCTCTAAGATACGCGTATATAGGACGTAAATTAAGAAAGAGAGATTTTAGAAAATTATGGATATCAAGAATTAATGCTGCAGCAAGAATGAATGATATTTCATATAGCAGATTAATCAATGGATTAAAGCTTGCTAATGTTAATATAAATAGAAAAATGCTTTCTGAAATGGCTATCCATGATGCAGAAGGATTTAAGCAACTTGTAGAAGTAGCAAAATCAAAATTAAATGCATAAATAAAATAGACTCTTAGGCAAATTCAAAAAATAAACCAGTCATCTTACTCGTACTTTTGATTTTTTTCGTCGTTGCTCGATCACTTACATACATTGAGTATGCCCGTGACTGAGCGCCTAGAAAATAATCAAAATCACTTTGTAACCTGGCTTGTTTATTTTTTCATATGCTTTAATGAGTCTATTTTGATTTAAGTCAGATATATAGAACCTACTTATAAATCCATATTTTGATTTTTGTATGGTCGAAGTTTCAATGCTTTTCCAAGAATCAAAAAGTAAAAGATTTATTGGGATTTCTATAGTAATGATGGGCCCGTAATGTTTTTCGGGTTTATACTTTTAAAAAATGGATTAAAGTGGTATAATATAGGATATGAAAAAATAGGACTTCCATACCATATGTGGTAATTATTCGTTTTACATATGTTTAGGTATGTATATAATATATGTACTTTTCACAATATAAAAATGGATAGAACAATAATTAATAGGGGAAGTTATATTTTGAGTATATATGAGGAAATTGCATATGGGAATATCATCATAGATGGTTTTTATAGAAAGTAATTATGCAATTTGCTTACATAAATAAATTGAAATTAAAATATTCGATTGAGGTGATTACAATCGAAAAGAATAATACTATAAACAACTATAAATTGAATCCTGCACAGATATTAGTTTTAGGATTTGCAAGTGTGATACTACTTGGAGCTATATTACTGAATCTTCCTATTGCCTCTACAACCGGTGAAAGTGTTGGATTTGTCAATTCTATCTTTACTGCAACTTCAGCAGTATGCGTAACGGGACTGGTTGTGGTAGATACTGGTACGTATTGGACTATGTTTGGGAAAATTGTAATTTTAATGTTGATACAAATTGGTGGGTTAGGTTTTATGACTATGGCCACTCTGGTGGCTTTTATTATTGGTAAGCGTATATCTCTACGTGAAAGGCTGATTATGCAAGAAGCTTTAAACCAATTCAATATTTCAGGACTTGTAAGATTAACTAAACATATTCTTTTTACCACCTTTATAATTGAAGGCATAGGAGCATTTTTTTTGTCTTTGAGATTCATACCACAATATGGAAGACCTAAGGGTATACTATTTGGAATCTTCCATTCGGTTTCCGCCTTTTGTAATGCAGGATTTGATTTGATTGGACAAGGCAGAAGCTTAACACCATATGTTGATGACGTTTTAGTCAATGTTGTCATATGGCTTCTTATTATAATTGGTGGTTTAGGCTTTACCGTTATAATGGATTTACTTAGATTTAAGAAATTCAGCAAATTAACATTACATACTAAATTAGTTTTATATATAAGTGGAATACTAATTTTAACAGGTTTTGTATTTAGTTTTATTTTTGAATTTAATAATCCTGAAACCTTAGGTAATCTTAGTGCAAAGGGAAAATTCTTGGGAAGCATGTTTCAAGCCATAACTCCTAGGACTGCTGGATTTAATACTTTACCAATGGATAAATTAACAATGGCATCAAAGTTTTTTATAATAATCCTAATGTTTATTGGAGGATCACCTGGTTCTACAGCTGGGGGTATAAAGACTACTACGGCTGGAGTGCTAATTCTGTCTATTATTTCGATAATAAGAGGGAAAAATGATACGGAGATTTTCAATAGAAGGATTGCTAAGGATGTATTAAGTAGAGCGTTGGCCATAGTTGTAATAGGCATGCTTTGGGTTTTAGTTGTCATAATGATTCTTTCAATCACAGAGGCAAATAAGGACTTTCTCGATATCTTTTTTGAGACGGTTTCTGCCTATGGTACCGTTGGACTTTCACTAGGAATTACGTCAAAACTTAGCTTGATAGGTAAAATAGTTATATCCTTTACTATGTTTGCCGGGAGAGTAGGAGCTTTGACTATAGTATTTGCACTAGCTAGAAAACAGCAAAAAAAGAAGGGCTTAATAAGATATCCAGAGGGAAAAGTAATGGTAGGTTAGAGGGGTGGCTATATGAAAAAACAATTTGTAATCGTTGGTTGTGGAAGATTTGGCTCAAGTGTTGCCAAAACCCTATATAATATGGACCATGAAGTATTGGTAGTGGATAGAAATGAAGAAACAATACAAAGTGTTGCCGATCATGTTACACATGCTGTTCAAGCCGATGCCACAGATGAAAATTCTATAAAATCCTTGGGAATACGTAATTTTGATGTTGCTGTAGTGACCATTGGGTCAAATATTCAATCTTCTATACTGGTTACTTTGATGGTTAAAGAACTTGGAGTGAAGTATGTGGTAGCTAAAGCTCAAAATGAACTCCATGCAAAGGTATTATATAAGATTGGTGCAGATAGAGTTGTATTTCCGGAAAGAGAAATGGGGGTTAGGGTTGCCCATAACCTAGTTTCTTCAAACATTATGGATTATATTGAACTGGCACCGGACTACAGTATTGTGGAGGTTGCAACCTTAAATGAATGGATAGGTAAGAGCCTGAGAGAATTAAATATGAGGTCTACATATGGAATCAATGTTATGGCTATAAAACATGGACCCAATATTGATATTTCCCCAAGTGCCACAGATTTAATTGAAGAAGGCGATGTTTTGGTTGTTATTGGTCACAATGATGATATACAAAAAATAGAGAAAAGATAGGTGTGTTATAAGTGTCTTTAGAAATAACATCCCCGGCTAACAATAATATAAAGCATGTTAAATCTCTTCATAAAAGAAAATATAGAGAAGCATATGATGAATTTTTAATAGAAGGTTTTAGAATCATTGAACATGCCCTAGATAATAATGCAGAATTTAAAGGGATATACTATGATGAGGGGATAGCTAATAGTGAAAGAAGCTATAAATTATTTCAGAGAATATACAGTAAAAATATAGATTTATATAAGGTTAACAATAAGATTTTCAAAAATATAGCTACTACAGATAATTCCCAGGGGATATTAGGAGTCGTAAAAAGGAAACACCATTTATTGAAGGACATAATTGAGCAGGAAGAGCTTTTTTTAGTAATCCTTGATAGACTTCAAGACCCAGGGAATGTTGGAACCATAATTAGGACTGCAGACTCAGCTGGTGTTGATGGAATAATTGCACTAAAGGGTACAGTAGATATCTTTAATAGTAAGACAATTAGATCAACAATGGGATCAATATTTACTATGCCTATAGTATATGTTGATAATGTAGGGGATTTAATTGATACTTTACAGATTTATGGTTCAGACATCATATCTACTAGTTTACAGGCTGATAGATATCATTTTCAAGTGGACTATGGTAAAAAAAATGCAATTATAATTGGTAATGAAGGAAATGGTGTGTCTGATGAATTAGTTAGACGTTCAAATATAAAAGTAAAGATACCTATGTCTGGGAATGCCGAATCCCTAAATGCGTCTGTGGCCTCAGGAATAATTATTTATGAATTGGTTAGACAGAAACATTTCAGAAAATTGAATAATTTAACAAAATAACTACTTGTAAACCTTTTTTTGCTGTGCTATAATTTAAGCAAAGCAGACTAGTGAAAAGGGGTGCATCTATCAATGTTGTATATGGCTCAATTTTTTTGGAAAGTTTTTATGTTAACTGGTAATGTAGATGCCTATCTCTTATACAAGCAGATAATGGGTTAACAAATATATATTAATAGGCTATGAAGGAGAAAAGTATGATAAATACTATTTACAGAGATGAAATGTCTTGGGCTGAGAACATTTCTATTTAAAGGTTTATCAGAAGTTCACTCTGGAGTCATAGGGCTGAAAACTTTATGTTTTAGTAGGCTTTATCGGATGACACCGTTATAATGTCAAGTGAGTGGTTAGGAATACTTGTTAGCCCCATAAGGATATATGCATTGATATGGATTAGGACTAATATTATAGCTTAACAAATAGGGTGGTACCGCGATAGTAACCTTCGTCCCTTTTGGACGGAGGTTTTAATATTTTTTGGAAAAATGAATTGAATTTGTTTTTCGTTTATAGGGATTTAAGTAGAGACTTTAATTTATACACATCCAGAACTCCTGGAAACACTGAGTATTTTCATACGTGCAAATTAAGCTTTACTATATAAACCCCATACAGAAAGGAGATATAAAATGAAGGAACAGCTTTTAGAAATCTTAGAAAAAGTAAAAAATGATGTTGAAGCAGCTGAGACAATGAATCAATTAGAGCAACTTAGAGTTAAATACTTAGGTAAAAAGGGTGAGTTGACTGTTCTACTTAGAGGAATGGGTAAGCTTTCTAAGGAAATGAGACCAATAATTGGGAAAATGGCAAATGAGGTTAGGGATTCAATTGAGAATGCTTTAGAAGAAAGTAAAGCTATAATAAAGAAAAAAGAAAATAAAGCTAAGATGGAAAGTGAAGTAATTGATGTTACAATGGTTGGAAAAATTAGTAAGATAGGACATAAACATCCTCTTACACAAGTATTAGATGAGATTAAGAATATTTTTATTGGTATGGGTTATAAGATAGCTGAAGGACCGGAAGTAGATACTGTGTATTATAATTTCGACGCTTTAAATTCACCGGAAGACCATCCTTCTAGAAGCCTTTCCGATACCTTTTATATAACAGATGATATCCTTCTAAGATGTCATACATCAACTGTGCAAATTAGAACCATGGAAAAACAAAAACCACCGATTAAAGTTATATCTCCCGGCAGATGCTTTAGGTCGGATGAGATTGATGCAACCCATTCTCCAATGTTTCATCAAGTAGAAGGGCTTGTTATTGACAAAAATATCACTTTTGGAGATTTGAAGGGGACTTTAGATATATTTGCAAAAAGACTTTTTGGTATGAATACTAAAACTAAGTTTAGACCTCATTATTTTCCCTTTACAGAGCCTAGTGGGGAAGTGGACGTATCCTGTTTTAAATGTGGCGGAAGCGGATGTAGAGTTTGTAAAGGTAGTGGATGGATAGAAATATTAGGATGTGGTATGGTTCATCCTAGTGTTTTAAAGGAATGTGGAATTGATCCAGAGATATATAGTGGTTTTGCATTTGGTATGGGATTAGATAGAATAACTATGCTTAAATATGGAATAGAAGATATACGTCTTTTGTTAGAAAATGATATGAGATTTATTGAGCAATTCTAGGATTGCTATGCACTAATTTAGCAGCAAATATTAGATAAAATATAGATCATAAGATTAATTTATTAGGGCTGAATGGTATCAGCCGATTATCATAAGGAGGAAGAATATGTTAGTACCTGTAAGTTGGTTAAAGGATTATGCTCCAATAGACAATATTCCTATAGAAGAATTGAATGAAAAATTAGTATTATCTGGTTCAAATACAGAAGGCTTTAGAAAGACCATGGAAGAAGCAACAAAAATTGTTATTGGTAAAATAGTTGAAATAAAAAAACATCCTAATGCAGATAAATTGATAATTCCAATGGTTAATATTGGAGAAGAGGTTATCCAGATTGTGACTGGAGCAACAAATATTAATGTTGGGGACTATGTGCCGGTTGCCTTAGTTGGTTCTAGATTGCCGGGGGGCATAAAAATCAAGAGGGGTAAACTAAGGGGTGAAGTATCTAATGGTATGCTTTGTTCTTGTGAGGAATTAGGTTTCAGTGACAGTGTGATTCCTAAAAATATGAGGGATGGAATAATGATACTAAATGGGGACTATACCCTTGGTATGGATATACAAGAAGCCTTAAATTTAGACGATTATATAATAGAATTTGAAATTACTCCAAATAGACCTGATTGTTTAAGTATGATAGGTATGGCTAGAGAGACATGTGCTACCTTTGAATTATCGACAAAGTACCCATCGATAGAAATAAAAAATGAGGTAGATGATATAAAGGACTATATTGACGTTGAAGTTAAGGCGCCAGATTTATGCAGAAGATTTTTTGGTAGAGTTGTTAAAAATATAAGGATCGAAGAGTCACCAACATGGCTTCAGTTGAGATTGATGAAGGCAGGAATTAGAGCTATAAACAATATTGTTGATATAACAAACTATGTTATGCTTGAGTATGGTCAGCCTTTACATGCATATGATCTAGATACTTTGGCGGATAAAAAGATAATTGTTAGAAGAGCAAAAAATGATGAAAAAACTACTACTTTAGACGGATCAGAAAGGCAGCTTGATGAAAAATTTCTTGTTATAGCTGATGCAAAGGATACAATTGGTATTGCAGGGATCATGGGTGGAGAAGATACTGAGATATCCGATGCTACAAAGACTATATTTTTAGAAGGAGCTAATTTCAACAAAAAAAATATAAGAACTTCTTCAAAAAAACTGGGACTTAGAACAGAAGCGTCTTCAAGATTTGAAAAGGGAATAGACCCAAATATTGCTGAATTAGCTATTGAAAGAGCTTGTCAGCTTATTGAACAGCTGGGAGCAGGACAGGTTGTAAAGGGTAAAATAGATATTTATGAAGATAAGCTTGATAAATGGGCTATTGAGGTTAGACCTGAAAGGATAAATAACCTTTTAGGAACAAAGCTTAGTACAAGGGAAATAGCTGAGATTTTAAATAGATTAGAGCTGACTACTGAGGAAAAGGGCGAGAAGCTTGTAGTAACCATACCTACTTTTAGACAGGACTTAGTTAAAGAGATAGATATAGTGGAAGAGGTTGCTAGAATATATGGATACAATTCTATAGAATCAACCCTCCCAAAGGGTTCAACATGGGGAGCTAAAACAAATGCTCAAGAAATTGAAGATTATACAAAGGATACCTTAAATGGATTAGGGCTTAATGAAATAACTACATATTCATTTGTCAGCCCTAAGAGCTTAAGCTCAATAAATATCTCAGAGGATAGTTTTTTAGGACGAAGTGTTAGGCTTATTAATCCTTTAGGTGAAGAATACAGTGTTATGAGGACATCCTTGATACCGAACATGCTAGATGTTCTAGCCACAAACTATAACAGAAATGTACCGGCTGCACTGGCATTTGAATTGGGAAATATATTTATACCCCATGAAATTCCTGTGACTTCACTTCCTATTGAAAAGAAAATGCTTACATTAGGTATGTATGGTAATGAAATAGATTTCTTTAGTTTAAAGGGAGTTGTTTGTGAGCTATTTAATAAATTAGGTATAAAGAATTTAAGCTTTGAGCCTGAAAAGACACATTCTTCTTTCCATCCTGGAAGATGTGCAAACATAGTATATGGCAACCATATATTAGGAACATTAGGGGAAATCCATCCCGAAGTATTAGAGACCTATGGATTTGATAATAGAGTATATATTGCAGATTTAGACTTCAATATCATGCTTCAAATAACAAGATTAGATAGGGTTTATAAGCCTTTACCGAAGTATCCTACAACATCAAGGGATATGGCTATTATAGTAAAGGAAGAAGTCTATAACAAGGAAATTGAAGATATTATCTTAGAAAATGGTGGTTCTATACTTGAGGAATGTACATTATTTGATATATATAGAGGAAAGCAAATTGACGAGGGATATAAAAGTATGGCATACTCATTGATATTTAGAGCAATGGATAGAACACTTACTGATGAAGAGGTAAACAAAGTATTTGATAGGATATTAAGCCAATTAAGGGAGAAGTTAAATGCTGAGCTAAGATAAATAGAAGTAACCCATGGGTTAGGCATATAAAAAAATAAACTAGTCAGATTGCTAAGTGATTTTGATTATTTTCTAGGCACTTTATCGTGGGCGTACTCCCTGTATGTAAGGGATAAAGTAATAGGGAAAATAATTAAAGGGACGAGTAAGATGACTAGTTTATTTTTTAAAACAAATTCTAAATAGAAATATTCGTTACTAACTAGACTAATGGGGGTATATATTATTTGACTGCTATTTTTTGTTTATTATATATTGCAGATAATTTAAACTTAAAATATGATAAAATATATTTAGAATCTAAAACCAATGATAGAGAAATTTCATGGTATAAGTTAGGGTTTATACTAAAATCCCTATAGAGATTCCAGTCAAAACTTTAATTTAGCATAAAAGTTATAGAAGGAAATTTTATTCTCATATAGAAATATGTATTTTATAGGATTTGTTTAATCTAAAGGGGTTGTATAATAGATGATAAATAAAAATAGGGTCATAGTAAAAATATTTGGACAGGAATATACAATTGTTGGCGATGAACCGAGGGAATTTATGCAAAGGGTCTCTAACTATGTTGATGATAAAATGAACGAAATAGCGGATAAAAATAAAAAGTTTAGCACAGCTATGATAGCTGTTTTGACAGCTGTTAATATTGGAGATGAGTATTTTAAATTAGTGGATGAACACCATAAACTCGAAACTGAACACGGAAGGCCCTTTGAAGAATTGGAAAAAACTAAGGAACTCCTTGCAACATCCACTTTGGAAATGGATAAAAGAGAAAAAAATTATCAGAGTCTACTAGAGGAATACGAAGGGATGAAGGAGAGCTTAAGGAATATTGAGGCTAATCATATGGAGCTACGGGAAGAAGTAAACAGGTTAAGTTATGAAGCAAATATCAAGGATAATAAGCTTAAAAAAGCAGAAAAAATCAATGAGGATTTAAAAAATAAACTTGTACAAAGTGAGGTTAAGTTAGTGCAAACCAAAAAGGAGCTTCAAGAATTTATTGAGGTTTTCGATAAATAATGCTTATAATGAAATTTGTTTCTGTAGTAGTGATATAATAATACTACTACTTTTTTATTGTATTTGAGGAAATTGCATAACTCTTACTTGGCTAAATCTATAGAGATTCCAGTCAGAACTTTAATTTATACATGTCCAAAACTCCCAGAAACACTGAGTATTTGTACATGTATAAATTAAGATTTACTTGGAACTCTCTATAATATACGAATATCATCCTTGATTTGATTGATTTAGGAGTGATAATGTGAAAAAAGCTGTGGTGTATGTAAAAATTCAAGCTAGGGCTTGAGGGATAGGTATGGAATAAATTGTTAAAAGCAGAGTCGGGATTCTAAGATTACAGTTTACAAATGAATATAAAAATGAAATAATAGGTATAGTAAAAGCTTACCAGGAAATGCTTCAAGGGATTTTGAATGGAAATAATGGACTTAGGAGGGAAGCTAAAGGAGATTTTACTAAAGGAAATTTTTCTAGGGGCGTTATTTAAGAGTATAAGGAGAATATATTTATGAATGAAAGAACCATTAGGGTTTTGGAATATGAAAAAATAAAAAGCAAATTAAAAAATAAAGCAACTTCTAATCTTGGAAGAGAACTTGTAGAAGAGCTTAAACCAATAAAGGATTTTAATGAAGTGAAGAATAGGTTGATGGAGACATCTGAGGCTGTTAGCTTAATGATTCAGAAGGGTAGTATACCCATAGGACCTATATATGATCTTGGAAGGTATTTGAAAATTGCGGAAATAGGTTCATACCTATATCCTGGACAACTACTTGAGGTAGGAGATACACTAAGAACTGCAAGGGTTCTAAGAAATTTCATTAAAGCCCCAGAGGATGATAGTTTTTCACCTCTACAAAGCTTGATATCAAGTATTAGTACCTATAAAAATATTGAAAGTCGAATAGAGGAAGCTATTATTAGTGAAGATGAAATATCTGATAATGCTAGTCATGCTTTAAAAAATATTAGAAGACAGATTGAGAATAAAAATGTTGCTGTAAGGAATAAGCTAAATGCAATAATAAATTCTTCAAGAACTCAAAAGTACTTACAGGATGCAATCATAACCATAAGACAGGATAGGTTTGTTATTCCCGTTAAGGCGGAAAATAAGAAAGAAGTTCCAGGTCTAGTTCATGATCAATCATCCAGTGGAGCAACGCTATTTATTGAGCCTATGGCTATAGTGGAAATGAACAATGAACTAAAGGAGCTTAGGCTCAAGGAAAAGGCAGAGATTGAAAGGATTCTTAGGGAAATATCAGCACAGGTTGGTGAAGCTGCAGAAAATATCAAGATTAATCAAGAAGTCCTGGCAAAATTGGATTTCATATTCGCAAAGGCAAAATTATCACTTGACATGAAGGGTATGGAGCCGGAGTTGAATGATAAAGGGTATATAAGAATAAAAAATGGAAGACATCCTTTGATTAATCCAAAGGAAGTGGTTCCCACTAACCTTTGGCTAGGAGATAAATTTAATACTTTGCTTATAACTGGACCAAACACAGGGGGAAAAACTGTAACTCTAAAAACCCTTGGGCTTATGGTGCTTATGACTCAATCAGGAATGCATATACCTGCGGATCATGGGACAGAGATTTCTATATTTAATAGTGTTTATGCAGATATAGGTGATGAACAAAGTATTGAACAAAGTCTTAGTACTTTTTCATCCCATATGACAAATATTGTTGAGATATTAGATAATGTATCATGTGATGATTTAGTCATATTAGATGAGTTAGGCTCAGGGACAGATCCCACTGAAGGGGCTGCCTTAGCCATGGCCATTTTAACCCATATCTATGATAAGGGTGTAAAAACCGTAGCAACTACCCATTATAGTGAGTTAAAACAATTTGCACTGGCGAATGAAGGCATAGAAAATGCATGTGTGGAGTTTGATGTAGAGACATTAAGTCCTACATATAAACTGCTTATTGGAGTGCCTGGTAAGTCAAATGCATTGGAGATATCAAGAAGACTTGGTCTCGGTGAAGATATTATAAACAAATCTAAGGAATTTATTACAAAAGAAGATATTGAATTTGAGGAAATAATATCGACCATTGAGAACAATAGAAAAACTGCTGAGCAGGAAAGAGATGAAGCAATTAAACTGAGATTGGAAGTGCAAAGACTTAAACAAGATTATGAAAAAAAATATGACAAGCTGCAGCAGCAAAGGGATAAAGAAATCAGAGAAGCCAAAGAGGAAGCTAGAAAGTTATTGAGGGAATCGAAAAAAGAAGCGGATGAAATAATCAAAGAATTAAGAGATATATCTAAGGATGTTGGAAGAGAAAGAAATAAAAAAATTGAAGAACTAAGAAAAAAAATGAAGGACAATATTGATGAACTCCATGAACCTGTGTTTTTTGGCGATGATACTGTTTATTCTCAACCACCTAAAGATTTAAATATGGGTGATCAGGTCAAGGTTATAAACCTTAATCAAGAGGGAACTGTATTAACTAAGCCAAATAATAACGGTGAATTAACCGTCCAAGTTGGTATAATGAAAATTAATGTAAATATTTCAAATCTAAGACTTATGAATGAAGAAAAAAGTAATATCAAAAAAACAAATATAGGCTCAATAATGAAATCCAAAACCCAAAGCATAAGAAATGAAATTGACTTAAGGGGTCAAACCTTTGAGGAAGCATCAATTAATCTTGATAAGTATTTAGATGACGCTTACCTTGCCAGGCTTCAACAAGTTACCGTTATTCATGGAAAGGGAACAGGGGCTTTAAGAAAGAGAATCAAGGATTTTCTTAAGAGACATACCCATGTTAAGGCATATAGAGAAGGAATATATGGTGAAGGTGGATCAGGAGTAACTATTGTTGATTTAAAGTAAGGAGTGAGCCCGGTATGATCCTTGTTAGCGCATGTCTTATTGGCTTAGACTGTAAATATAATGGGGAAAGTAATCTAAATAAAGAACTACTAGATTTCTTAAGGGATAAGGAGTTTGTTATAGCCTGTCCTGAACAGCTTGGGGGGTTACCAACTCCACGGATTCCCAGTGAAATAATAAATGGAGATGGCAAAGCTGTTTTAGATGGAGTAGGTAGGATAAAGAATAAACAAGGGGAAGATGTAACTACACAATTTATCAAGGGTGCTAAGGAAACATTAAGAATAGCAGACCTATATAATGTAAGGGTCGCTATACTAAAGAAAAGAAGTCCATCCTGTGGGAGTACTAATATCTATGATGGAAATTTTAATGGTAAGCTTAAAGAGGGAAGTGGGGTTACAGCAGAATTACTTAAGAAAAATAATATTTTAGTGCTTGATGAAGAAAATTATAAAGAATATATGTAATCCATATGAAGGGTATTTATTTTTAAGGGGGAAAAACAAATGAAAAAAATATTGAGTTATTTACTTATAGCCGTTTTAGCCTTGAGTTTATTCTCAGGATGTAAGAAAAAGGATGAAATTGAAGAAGTGGATTTAGAACAACCCGATGTACAAAGTCAAATGGAAACTGTGGATGCTGCTAGTGATACGGAAACAAAGGAAGAAGCCCAAGAAGACGTGGAATATATACTGTATCTAAGGTATAAGGATAAACCATTCCTTTATGACGAATATTTTACAGTTAATATAAATGATGAAGGCTTTAAGGACAAGTCAATGGAAGAATTTATTATAGAACAGCTTATTAATTATGAACCAAAGGGTGAATTTATTAGTCCAGTTCCTGAAGGTACTAAATTATTATCTATAGAAAGAGAAGATAATAATGTAATAATTAATCTTTCTAAGGACTTTAAAGAAAAGAAAATGTCTAGTAGTGATGCAATGTTGGCTGTGGGAGGAATAGTTAATTCAGTGGTTGCAGTGCCGGGAAATGAAACTGCACAGATAATAGTTGAAGGGGAAGCCTTAGAGAGCTTTAATGGAGTAAAGGTTTCTGAACCCATGTTTTTCCTAGAGGGATTATTCCCCGATAAATAGAAAACAAAAAGTAATTTTAGATACAAGTACACCTCAAATGTTAGGCAAATATATCTAACATTTGAGGTGTATTTTTCTATACCTAAGGCTACTATAGAAACTAAATTTTAATTGATTTTTTCTAGAATTTCTTCGGCCTCAGTAAATTTAGGATTTATTTCTACTGCTTTTTCAAAATGGTACCTAGCTTTTTGAGAATTTCCTTTTGCCAAATTAATATGCCCAAGATAATAGTGGAAAATTTCCATGTCATCATTTCTAGAAATACCTATTTTAAACTCCCTCTCTGCTTTGTCTATATTATTGCTTTCTAAATATTGTTCTCCCTTAAAAAGATTATATTCCCAGCTATTTTGGGTAAGCTTAATACCTACTATCAAGGAAGTACACAATAGTATAAGGGTTAATAATTGAGCCATTACTTTTTTTGAAGTGAAGGTCTTTTGACCTTCTATTCCAATTGACCAGCTAATAATAAACCCGCCTATAAGACCACAGATATGAGCCCAATTATCGATGTTTGGGAAAATAATACCTAATAATAAATTTATTCCTATAACTGTCAATATATCTTTAAGGAATTTTTTATTGAAAAAATTAGGTTTGCTTATATAAAGGGAGACATGGGCTCCCAATAAACCAAATATGGCTCCAGATGCTCCTACTGCAATGGATTTGGTGAATATAAAGCTCCCAAGAGTTCCGAATACACCTGCTACTAAATAAATGATTATAAATCTAGATTTTCCGTATATAATTTCTATGTTTTTACCTAGTATAAACAAAGCGTACATGTTAAAGAAAAGATGGGTAAGGTCTGAATGTAAAAACGTAGGGGAAATCAGCCTATAATATTGACCCGAAGCTATCATTGAATTGTGTTTAGCTCCAAATCTAATAAGTGTATATATGTTGAAGTCAAAGGATTTGTCTATTAAAAACATCAAAATGCAAATTAAAATATTAATGGCTATGATGATATAAGTTAAGTAAAATTTTTTATTTTTAATCATAGATTATGTGAATACCTCCATTTAAAAAAGATATAATAATTTTAACAAATAAATTGAAGAAATAAAAGCTAATATAGTCTAAGTAAAATTTATTTATTAAAATACTTGATTTAATTTTTCAAATATGGTAAATTATATTTCAAAATCAAATAAATTTTCATGTCTTTGAAAAGGAGATTAGGCTTTAATATGTATTATAGAGAATCGGGGATGGTGGAAGCCCGATATACGGTTTTAGTTGAAACGCACCTTTGAGATTTTAGCTGAATTTAGTATGCTAAATGGGTTTCCTCCATTAATGGGAAAAAAAGAGGGTACATTTTAGTACCAATAAGAGTGGTAACGCGGGAATCAAACTCGTCTCTTAAGTTTATTAAGAGACGAGTTTTTATTATTATCAAAATTGTTAAGCTGTATAGTTTAACAATACATATAAGAAAACTTAGGAGGTAAAAAAATGATAGATTTTAAAAAAGAAATTGCCAATATTTTAGATGAAAAAATATCCGAGCTGAATTTTGAAGAAATTATAGGCATGATTGAGATCCCACCTAATTCTGATATGGGGGATTTTGCATTTCCTTGTTTTAAGCTTGCCAAGATATTTAGGAAAGCTCCTAACTTAATAGCAAAGGATATAGCCGAAGCTATTTTGGGAAATGAGTTGTTTGAAAATATTGATACTGCCGCTGCTTATATTAACTTCACTATTAACAAAAAGATTTATGCTAAAACAGTTATTGATGAGGTAATGGATAAGGGTGATATGTTTGGTTCCTCTGACCTTGGTCAGCAGAAAAACGTAATAGTTGAGTTTTCTTCACCTAATATTGCTAAACCATTTCATATAGGACATATTAGGACTACGGTAATTGGTAGTGCAATAAATAATATATATAAATATATTGGCTATAATACTATAGCTATTAACCATTTAGGAGATTATGGTACTCAATTCGGTAAATTGATCGTTGCTATAAAAGCATGGGGTGATAAGTCAGTTATAGAAACAAACCCTATACCGGAACTCCTAAAGCTTTATATAAAGTTTCATGAAGAAGCCGAAAAACAACCTAAGCTTGATGATGATGCTAGAATATGGTTTAAGAAGTTAGAGGATAATGATGGAGAAGCGGTAGAACTTTGGCAGTGGATTAGAGACGTGAGCTTAATGGAATTCAATAGGGTCTATGACATGCTAGGTATTAAGTTTGATTCCTATGCAGGTGAGAGCTTCTATTCCGATAAAATGCCAGCCGTACTTGATGCCATGAGGGAAAACAACCTTATGAAGAAGTCAGAAGGAGCCGAAATAGTTGATCTAGAAGAATATGGAATGCCACCGGCTTTAATAACTAAGAAGGATGGTTCAACTCTTTATATGACAAGGGATTTAGCTGCTGCTATATATAGAAAAAAACACTATGATTTCTATAAAAATATCTATGTTGTTGGATCTCAACAAAACCTACATTTCAAACAATGGATAAAAATAATTGATTTGATGGGCCACGATTGGGCCGATGATTGTATACATGTTCCATTTGGAATGATAAGTTTAGAAGAAGGTACTATGTCTACCAGAAAGGGAAGAGTAGTATTTTTAGAGGATGTTCTTACTAAGGCTGTTGAAAAGACTGAAGAAATCATAAGCCAAAAGAATCCAAACCTAGAAGGAAAAGAAAGAGTTGCTAAGGAAGTAGGTATTGGAGCAGTTGTGTTCCAAGAACTATCAAACAATATGATTAAAGATTACACATTCTCTTGGGACAGAACCTTGAATTTCGATGGAGAATCCGGTCCATATGTTCAATATACCCATGCTAGAGCATCAAGCTTACTTAGAAAGTCAAATATAGACTATACAAAGGATATAGACTTTGGCTTATTGTCTGAGAAGGAAGAAATGGACTTAATAAGAATACTAAATAAATTTCCAGATGTTATCCTTGATGCCGCAAGGAAATATGAACCAGCTGTGGTTACTAGATATACAATTGACCTCGCCCAAGCATTCAATAAATTTTATCATGATCATTCTATACTAGTTGAAGATCAAGAATTACAAAAGGCTAGACTTGCATTAGTTTCAGCTTGTAAGCAAACTATTAAGAATGGACTTAAACTTATTGGTGTAGCAGCACCGGAAAGAATGTAAAAAAAACCCGTCTTTGACGCGTTTCAGATTGTTGACAAAGTCAACAAGATGTTAGGCTGCCTAACAATTCGAAGTTCGAGGCGTGCTGAAACCGAGAGGCCGTAGCGTATACAGACATACGTAAGGGTTCTTGGCCTAGGCAACAACGAAGAAATTCGGATTGTTAGGCAGCCTGAAACGCGTTTTTGACGCGTTTTCATTTTAAAACATCTGGATCTTTCTTATGATAAACTCTTTGGCTATTGTTTTTAATTTCTACAATCTTGTCTAAAAGATGGCCTACTTCTTCTTTTATAGTACCCATATCATCCTTTGAAATATTATAATATAGATAAAGGTCTTCAAAATATCTTACTAGCTTTGTGATACTTTTATCGATCTCAATGAAATTATTAAAGTTCTTACTATTCATTGCATTTCTGAATTGTTCAAGATCGATCTTTATTATATCTATTATGTCTTCTTCTGAATGAAAGTCTCCTATAGTCATGAAATAGGGCTTGATTCTTTCGAGATAGTAAGTATTGTCAGTTTTTATATGATACATATAGGATAATTTAGTTTCATTTATTTTAAATTTCACATAAAACATTATCCCTTGAATGGAAATTACCTTGGCACCCAAATTCCGCAACTCTTCTATGCAGATTTGGTGTCTAATTAAACGAGAAGACATTATTGTCATACGCACTACTCCCCTCTAATATAAAAGATTTATTGCGATTTCTATAGTAATATCATAACATAATTATCTGAATTTAACATAAAAAATCACTAATTTTTTTGTTGTAAATCACATATATACTGTTATAAGTAATACATTTTTCAAGGAGTATTGCTTAAATCCATATTATTTATAGAAAATTTAAAACTCTACTACGTATTTTCGCTCCTAGCATATTCATAAAATGCTCCACTTTAAACATTCTATGAATAATTTGGGTTTCAATATAAGAAAAAGGGGAAGTTTTATGATTTATAGTTATAATAGAATGAGTGCTGTGCATTATGCAAACAAGTGGGCTTTGAAGAGGAATCCTAGTTATACGAATTTTGATGAAATGGGCGGGGATTGTACAAATTTTTGTTCTCAAGTCATTAATGCAGGTGGATGCCCGATGAACTATGATAAGTATGGCTGGTACTATGAAAACATCAACAACAGAGCCCCTGCTTGGACTAGTGTAAAATACCTTTATAAATTTCTGACTAAAAACAATGGGCCAGGGCCAGTTGCCTCAGAAGTAGATATGAAGCATATACAACTTGGAGATTTGATTCAATTAAGATTTGAACCTACTGAAGACTTTGGGCATTCTTTAATTGTTGTGGATATTAAGTTTCCTAAAACATTAGATAATATTTTCATCGCGACCCATACTATAGATAGAAAGCATTATAGTGTGTCAAATTATTACTTTAAAGAGCTTAGATTTATCCATATTGAGGGTTATATGAAATAAAAGAATGGGAATAGGCTATAAATGGTATATCTTTTTAGATGTTATGTTATAATTATTAATGATTTAAAAATGTTTATAATCTTATATACACTAGATAAAGAAAGGCAAGGATGTGAACTAATGAAAACACTTTTAGTAACGTTAAACTCTAAGTTTATCCATTCATCTTTAGCGTTAAGATACTTATGGTATTATAATAAAACGGAGTTTCCAGATATGCATATCGAGGAGTACACTATAAACAATGATTTAGACTATATATTAAGGGAAATATATGTAAAGGACTATGATTTAGTATGTTTTTCTTGCTATATATGGAATATCGAGCAAACCCTTGAAATAGCTAAAAATCTAAAAAAAGCTAATAAGGGGCTAAGGATTTTACTAGGTGGGCCTGAGGTGAGCTATAATCCTAAGGAGATACTAGAAGACCATGATTATATTGATTATATCATTTTTGGAGAAGGAGAATTGACTCTTAATGAGTTTTTGAATTTGCTAGATAATAAAATTGGAGATATTCATGATATAGATGGGCTGGCCTTTAGAGAAAAGGGTGATATTCACATCAACAAAGAAAGGGCATTAATTCCAAACCTAGATATTGTACCATACCCTTATGGGGACCTAAAGGAGCTAGATAATAGGATTATTTATTACGAAAGCTCAAGGGGATGTCCATTCAATTGTCAATACTGTCTTTCTTCAACCCTATGTGGAGTAAGATATTTTTCACTGGACAGAATCAAAAAAGATCTCAAAAAATTTATTGATGCAGATGTGAAACAAGTAAAATTTGTTGACAGAACCTTTAATGCCGATAAAAATCATTGTTTGGAAATAATGAAATATATACAAAGTATTGATAATGGAAAAATAAATTTTCATTTTGAGATTACCGCATATCTTTTAGATGAAGAAATATTGGACTTCTTAAAGGATGTAAGAAAAGGACTTTTTCAATTCGAAATCGGTGTTCAAAGTACAAATCAAATAACCCTTAAAGAAATAAAAAGAAATATGAGCTTTGATAGAATTACATATGTAATAAATAGACTATCGGCCTATAACAATATTCATCTTCATTTGGACTTAATAGCCGGATTACCCTATGAGGATTATGGAACCTTTTTACAATCCTTTGATGATGTTTATAATTTAAAGCCCAATAAAATTCAGTTAGGTTTTTTGAAGCTGTTAAAGGGTTCAGGGGTTAGGATAAGTCAAGACAAATATCAATATGTTTATAAAGATAAGCCTCCCTATGAGGTTATGAGTAATGATCATATTTCCTATAAAGAGATATTAGATCTTAAGCTTATTGAAGAGATGACAGATCAGTATTATAACTCCCATAGTTTTGATTTTAGTATAGATTATATTGTTAGGAATTTTTATAAAAGTCCCTCAAAGCTTTTTGAAGATTTATCCGTTTATTGGAGAGACACGGGATATCATCATGTATCCCATAGAAAGGATCAGATGTATAAGATATTATTAAAGTTCTATAGGGAAAAGGAATTTGATAATGAAGATATTTTTAAAGAAATACTAAAATTTGACTATCTCAGAAATAAGGGTGGAAATGTCCCAGAGTTTTTTGACTTTATAGAAGTGGAGGATTTTAAAGACAGATCCCATAAATTCTTACAGGATGAAGAAAATATTGAAAAATATTTGCCAGAGTTTAAGGGAATGACAGCAAAAAAAATAATAAAGAAAATACAATTTGGAGTCTTTAAATATGATATATTATATTTAGTAGATAATTCCATGAAAAGGACTTTAGATGGGCCTGTAGTTATGTTATTTAATTACGAAGTAGATAATAAGGACTTTGGAAGGTCAAAATACTATAGGGTAAATATATAAAGGTCTATATACAAACAACAAAGGAGAGGAGAATGAAGTTGAAATTTATTGAAGATATCATTTTAACCAATAAAGGAATAATTCCCAAAAGCTTCAAACTGGCTATTAAGAACTGGAAAATCTTTTTAGTAGGGATTGTATATACTATTCTGATCATCGCGATGTTACCTGTGATTTCCTATGCATGGATATTAGGGGGCATCATACTAACATTATTCCAAAGTGCTTTAATTTCAAATTACCTTTATTTAATTGAGAATATTATTAATTATGGAAGCTTTAGCTTTAATGATTTTAAAAGTGGTTTTACAGTTTATCTTAGGAAAATATATATTATATTAATAATCTTTTGGTTTGTGAGATATGGAGCTAATTTATTTTTAAGGCCTATAATTTATATGAATATAGGAGGCGTTTCCTTATGGTTTATTATTCAAGTATTAGCGTTTATACTCCTAAATCCATTACCAGAAACAATCTATCAAAAACATCATGATGGGTTGGATGCTATAACATATTCATTTGATTTTATAAAGGAAAATTGGTTAGAGTGGTTTATTCCTAACGTATTTATAGTAGCAATTTTTTATCTGATACATGCTATTACAGATAACAATATCAGTTTATTTTCCTTTAGTATAAATATACTAAACGTTATTGTATATCAAATCTTTTTCGCCTATGCAATGATTTACAGAGGACAGCTTTTTAATGTGCTAAGTACTTCTACAAGAAGGAAAAGAATGTTTATGAGAAATATGTATAAATAATAGGGTTTTGCTTAGTTATTAAGTCTTGGTCACGATTAAAAAATTAAAGTCATTCTTGTAGGTTAAATTATATGTCACAAGAGCTTTTATTAGATTGATGATATTTGACCTATTATAGGATGACTTTAAATTATTCATAAGGAGGAAAGTATGTTTAATAGGGTAGAAAAGTATTTAAAGGATAGAGTGAACGATGTGATATTTATTCATCTTAAGGAAAATAAGAAATTGGAAGTGAAAGGTTTTACCTTTGATGATAGTATACCTTTACCAATGCCATTTAATGAGGTGGTAAATAGAGTTAAAGTTGAGGATTCCGTCCAGGATATTTCCATACTAAAAATTATAGAGGGTATGGTATATATAATGGGGGTGGATAGTGGATTTAAGCATAATAACGCCTATAAAGAATTCTTAATGGCATTCGATGAAAATATTATAAATGTTATCTTGCAACAAGGATTTAGATTGATTGAAGCCGGTAATAAAGTAGAGGCATTGATATGCTTTAAGGCTTGCCTATATATAAAGGAAGATGATTTGGATTCAATGTATAACTATGCTAGGTGCTTAGAAGAAGTATCTGAGCAATGGTCAGATAAACATATTAAGGATTTTGAAGATGAAGCCTTTGAGATATTTGAAAAAATAACTAACCTTTATCCTGATTTTTCATTATCCTATTACCATTTAGGATTTCATTATTTAAATAAGAAACTTTATAAAAAGGCTGAAATCACTTGGGAAAAATGTATTGAGAAAGGTATAGATGAAAATAAGGAAAGTGAAATAGTAAATAAGTTAGTGGAAATAAGCTATAAAGTACAGTACGAAGAAGGCTATAATCTTGTATTAAATGGTAGACCTAATGAGGCTTTAAAATTACTTTTACCATTGGAAGAAGTATATAGTGATTGGTGGAATCTACAATTTTTTATTGGACTAGCCTATAGACAGTTAGGTGACTTTGAAGAAGCACTGGAGTATTTTGAAAAATCCTATAGAATACAACCAAATCAAGCAGATATCTTAAATGAGATAGGTCTATGTAATATCTCATTGGGAAGAATCAATGAAGCTATTAAGCACTTTGAAATAGCCTTAAGTATAAAGGGAAATGATTCTGAAATTCTATGTAACCTAGGGATTGCTTATCTTCAAAGGGGAGAGCTTAAGGAAGCTGCTGAGTATATAAATAAATCATTACAAATAAATCCCCATGATGAAGTTACCCTAGCATGGCATAAAAAGATACAGTCTATTAGTTGAGGAAATTGCATAACTCTTACTTGGCTAGGCCTAATATGCGAATACCATCCTTAATTTAAATATTTGAGATATAGCATATTTGGTGATATAGTTTTGAAGATTTTTAACTATATATAGTTGATAGTTTTTGTACAAGGTAATTATGCAATTTGCTCAGTTGTTAAAAAATTTGAGAGCTTCAACAAAATTTCATAAAATATATTGAATGATAATTCAAATTATTGTAAAATAGCATTAGGTTCAATTAATTATTGAAGTGCTATTAAAAAATTTGAAATTATTCTAAATGGATTTTTCATTGCTGTAATATTTCAATTAAAGTGAATAAATTGACTGAATAGGATGTGATGAAGTGATCAAAAATTTTGAGGGGCTTATTAGCGTTGCAAAAAAGCAAACCATGATGAAGCTAGCTGTAGCTGCTGCCCAGGATGAAGATGTCTTGATAGCTGTATGCGGTGCAGCTCAGATGGGAATTGTAAAACCCATATTGGTAGGCGAAGAATTAAGAATTATAGAAATTGCTAAAAAAAATAATCTCGACATTAGTAGGTATGAACTAATTAACAAAACTGATATTATAGAAGCAGCGAGAACAGCGGTTGAATTAGTAAACGCTGGGAAGGCAGATTTTGTAATGAAGGGGTTAATAGACACTTCCATATTGTTAAAAGCTGTTTTGGATAGGGAAATAGGACTTAGAACAGATAGTTTGTTGAGTCATGTAATGGTTTATCAGGTTCCTACGTACCATAAGCTGCTATTTATGACCGACGGGGGAATGAATATAGCTCCTTCGTTAGATGAAAAAGCATTAATTTTAAAAAACTCAGTCAAGGTTGCCCAGGCCATGGGCATTGAAAATGTCAAGGTTGCTTGTCTAACAGCCAAGGAAAAAGTTAGTACAAAGATGATAGCTACAGTTGATGCTGATAAATTAAAGGAAATGGATACTAGGGGTGAATTTGGCGAGGGCGTAATAGTAGAAGGGCCTATAGCCTTTGATCTTGCGGTATCAAAGGAAGCTGCACAAACAAAGAAGTTTAAAAGTGAAGTAGCTGGAGATGCCGATATACTTATTGTTCCAGTGATTGAAGTGGGTAATGGAATTGGGAAAGCTTTAACCTATATGGCCAATGCGGAGTCAGCTGGAATAATAATGGGCGCTAAAGCCCCAGTTGTTTTAGTATCCCGTGCTGATAGTTATAAAGCCAAATTAAATTCTATAGCATTGGGAAGTGTTATAGCGGCATATCAGTCTGGTGAAACAAAATAGACTAGTTATTTTTTAATATATATAGCTAAATAGAAATGACAAGGAGAGTGAAATAATGAAGAAGTTTTTGACAGGTAATGAAGCGGTAGCCCGTGGTGCATATGAAGCCGGAGTTACATTTGCTTCTGCTTATCCAGGTACACCAAGTACAGAGATTCTAGAAAATATTGCTCCATATAAAAAAGATATCTATGCCGAATGGGCACCCAATGAAAAAGTTGCTTTGGAATCTTCTATTGGGGCATCCATAGCTGGGGCAAGATCCCTTGCTGCTATGAAGCATGTTGGGGTCAATGTAGCTGCTGACCCTCTTTTCACATATGCTTATACAGGCGTAAATGGTGGAATGGTTTTAGTATCTGCAGATGATCCTGGAATGCACAGTTCACAAAACGAACAAGATAATAGAATGTATGCAAGATTTTCTAAAATAGCTATGGTTGAACCAAGTGATAGCCAAGAAAGTAAGGATTTTATAAAAACGGCAATAGAGATTAGTGAAAAATTTGATACTCCTGTTTTATTTAGAATGACCACTAGAATTTGTCATAGCAAAGGTATAGTTGAGTTTGGGGAAAGAGAAGAAGTAGAGATTAAAAAATATGAAAAGAATATACCAAAGTATGTGGCGGCTCCAGCTAATGGTAGAGTGCTACGTGTTAAGGTTGAACAAAGAACAAAGGAATTAGAAGAATTTAGCAATACTACTGAATTAAACAGATTTGAATGGAATAATAAAAAAATAGGTATTATTACTTCAGGGGTTGCTTATCAATATGCTAAGGAAGTATTCGGTGATGAGGTTTCCTATTTAAAGCTTGGGTTTACTTTTCCACTACCAATGAAGAAAATAAAAGAGTTCGCTGACCAGGTAGAGACTCTTTATATTATAGAAGAGTTAGAACCATATATAGAGGAACAAATAAAAGCTGTAGGCATTGATTGTATAGGTAAGGATGTGATACCTGGAATAGGTGAACTGAATCCCGATATAATCGCTAAGGCAATTCTAGGAGAAGAAAGAGAAACTATTAAATTTGACGAGTCAAAAACCGTAGGACGTCCACCTACGATGTGTGCGGGATGTCCCCATAGAGGCTTTTATTATGCCTTAAGTAAGAAGAAAAACATAATGATCACAGGAGATATAGGTTGTTATACATTGGGTTCCGCTGAGCCTTTAAGTGCTATGGACACTTGTATTTGTATGGGGGCAAGTATAAGTACAGGACATGGTGCTCAAAAAGCATTCCAAAAGAATGATGTTGAAAAAAGAGTAGTTTCTGTAATTGGAGACTCGACATTCTTCCATACTGGAGTAAACAGCTTAATGAATGTAGCTTACAATAAAAGTAATACAGTATCTGTTATCCTTGACAACAGAATAACAGGAATGACTGGTCACCAAGAAAATCCTGGAACCGGATATACGTTACAAGGTGAAAAAGCTGGCATGATCGATATACCAAAACTATGTGAAGCTATCGGGATTCCTAGCGTAAGAACAGTAAATCCTTTAAAATTAGACGAAGTAAGTGCTGCATTGGACGAAGCGTTGGCGTCGGACGAGCCTTCTGTAATAATAACAAGATGGCCCTGTGTACTTAAGAGATTTTCACAAGAAGATATTACGGAGTTTGGTAACGAAAGAACAATTTGTACAGTTAATATAGATGCTTGTAAAGGATGTAGAATCTGTACAAAAACTGGATGCCCTGCTATTGAGTTTGATACAGAAGCTAAGAAAGCAAAAATCAATGAAAATATGTGTGTTGGCTGTGAAGTTTGTTTACAGGCATGTCCATTTGATGCTATAGAAAAGGCGGGTGCTTAGAATGTCTGATATTAAAAATATATTATTAGTAGGTGTAGGGGGACAAGGTATTATACTTGCAAGTAAAATCCTCGCTAATGGATTAATGAGTGCAGGATATGATGTGAAAATGTCTGAAGTTCATGGAATGGCTCAACGTGGTGGTAGTGTAACTACCCAAGTTAGATTTGGCAAGAAGGTGTATTCCCCTATTATCGGTAAGGGTCAAGCCGATATACTTGTTTCTTTTGAAAAAATGGAATCGGGCAAATGGATTGATCATTTGAAAAAGGATGGAAAGGTAGTAGTTAATGACTATGAAATTCCTTCAGCACCAATACTAACTGGGAAAGCACAATATCCTAAAGGCATAATTGAAGAATTACAGGGAAAGACGGATGTAACTGTTTTTGAGGCCGCAGAAATTGCTAAAGAACTTGGAAATATAAAAACCATGAATGTAGTAATGGTTGGGGCTCTTATCCAGGCCATGGGATTAGAGAATATAGACTGGGATGAAGTAGTAAAAAATACAGTGAAAGAAAAGTTTGTTGATATTAATATTAAAGCATTAAGAAAAGGAATGGAACAAGTAAAATAGTAATAAAGGGGCTTCTTATGAGGTCCCTTTGTTATATTAAAATTAACTGTTTAACTGGAATATCTATATAGATTTCCCAAAGTTAAACTTAATTTATACATCTCAAAATATCCGATGATTCTAGGGCATTTTGATGTGTATAAATTAACTGTTTAACTGGAATATCTATAGTATAGACTTTAACTTATACAAGTCCAAAATGCATAGAATCATCCCATATTTGTCCGTGTATAAATTAAGATTTACCCTAAGCTCTCTATATGAAAATTCTATGATAGAAAGTTTAGTTATTACATACATAATATATGTATATTAGGGTAAAATACATATGGACTTATATTATAGATTGCTGCATAAGAAAAAAATACCATTTGACTTTTACTTTTGAGCATGGTAAGATATTTCTTGTCGCTAACAAACAGCGACGAAAAAAATGTCAAAAAAGCTGTTGACATGAAATGAAAGACCTGCTATAATAAATCTTGTCGCTGAAACAAGCGAAAAAAACTTTGGACATTGAAAACTAAACAGTGTAAGGAATTAAACCTTAGTTTGATAATAAATTCAAACTATAAAGAAACGCCAGTTTTATTTTAAGAGTTTGATCCTGGCTCAGGATGAACGCTGGCGGCGTGCTTAACA